>NZ_JAIQXR010000010.1:0-157538 GCF_020166615.1 Sphingobium sp. 3R8
CAAAAGGCGTGGCTGGCGCTCCACGACGATCCCGACAGCTATGTCCCGACCGGGCACCAGTTGAAGGCATGGCTGTTCGGCGGGCAGTCGATCGCGGCGAAGGTCGCGCTGTTCGACCTGGATGGATACGCTGGCGCGACCGTCGCCGACCTGTTCGGCGATGATCGATATTTCGCCGATGCCGATGCTTTCTGGACCGCGCAGAACGCGGCTATCGAGGCCCGCCGCGCGGCCTATCTGGAGGATGGCTGGAGCGATGTCGTGATCGTCCCACCCTCCGAGCATTTCCATTCGTGGGAATATGAGAAGGCGGGCAAGCGCAAGGGCGGGCGCGTCTATGTCGATGTCCGCTCGACCGGCGAAGTCACCTTCCATGAGGGCTATGTGACCCGCAATGAGGCGCGGAAGGCTGAGCGTGGAGAGGTCCCGGACGGTCAGAAGGTGGCACGGCCCGAACTGACCTCGACCTTGCAAACCTATGTCGACCTGCACCGCCACGCTGCCGTGCGCGCCGCCATGCTGGACCGTCCGGAGGTCGCGCTACGCCTGATGGTGGCCCATGCCATCGTCGGTTCGCACCTGTGGAGCGTGAAGCCCGAGCCGCAAACGACCCGCAACGACGCGGTTCGCGAAAGCATCGAAACCTCGCGCGGCGAAGCCGTGTTCGACGAGCGCCGCCGTGCGGTCCTTGCGCTTCTCGACTTCTCGCCCGACGAACCGACCGTGACCGGCGGCAATGGCGACGACTACGGCCTCTCCGGCCTGTTCCTCGCTTTGCTCTCCCTGCCAGACCACGCCGTCATGGAGGTGATCGCGGTCGTGATGGGCGAGGCGCTGGCCGCAGGCAGCGCCGCCGTCGAGGCGTTGGGCGGCGAGATCGGCGTCGCCATGGTCGATTGGTGGGAGGCAGATGAGGCCATGTTCAGCCTGATCCGCGACCGTGAGGTGTTGGGCCGGATCGTTGCGGATGTCGCGGGCGAAACCGTCGCGACCGCCAACGCCAAGGAGAAATCCAAGACCTTGAAGCAGATCGTCGGCGACCATCTGGCGGGCAATGACGGACGCGCCAAGGTCGAGGGATGGGTGCCGCGCTGGATGCAGTTCCCGCCGAGCGCTTATACCGCGCGTGGCGGGGTTGGCACTGTCGCGGCGGCGGCAAAAGTCGCTGCGGTGCGGGAGTGCATCGCCGCGCCGGACCCCGACGAAACCGGGAAGCCGTTCGCCGAGGCGGCATGAACTATCGCAGGCGGCAGCGATGCCGCCCGCTTTTTCTGTCTCCGAAAAATCGCCGCGCGCCTCCGTCGTTCCGACGTCGGCGCGCGGCGATTTGCCTTTCAGGCGACCAACTTCAGCCGTTCGAGGAAGGCCGATGCAATAGCGCCAACCGCCGCCGGATCGTCATATGTGAGGCCATGACCTACGTTCGCGATCTGGTCGAACGTCACTTGCGGGTTGAGGGCCTGCAACTCCCGGGCGGTTTCCGGTGACACGATTCCCCGCTCGCCGAGGATGAGCAGCGTTGGCGCCGCAATGCCGGCGATCAGCGCACGAAACTCGGGATTGGGCGGCGTGAGAATCTCGAATGCACGTAGATCCGTGCGCAGCACGGCGTCGGCGAGGTATTCGCTCATCTCGTCAGGGCGGGTTGGATGCTCGGCGCGCGCGGTTGCCAGGAGCGATTCCCTGGATGGCGTAAGTGCTTGCCGATGCTGGTCGGCAACGCCGCTTTCAAACACCTCGCGTTGCCATTCCGGGCTGATGAAAGTCGGGTCGACCAGGACGAGCGCGCCGATCGCCGAACCGAGCTCGCGCGCCGCCACGGCCGCCGTCATTCCCCCCCATGGAATGACCGAGCAGCACAGGTGCGCGCAGCTTCAAGCCAACGATCAGCCCGATCACGTCAGCAGCCAATTGATCGTAGGAATAGACCGCCTCGGACATGCTCGAGGCGCCATGCCCTCGCGCATCCGGCAGGATTACGTCGAAATCCTTGATCAGCGATCTCGCCAATGGCTTCAGGCAGTCGCCGCTCCCCGTAAGTCCATGGAGTGCGATGACCGTCGGCCTATCCGTGCCGCTGCGCTGGTAGCGGATGTCGATTCCATTGGCCCGGCAGACCCCGGCGTCCCAATCGTCCGACATGCTTCCGATCCCCGTCATTTCGCTCATGTGCTCCCGCTATTCAAAGGTGTCGACCGATGGCCGGAGGGCGTCTCCATCAGCGTTTCCGGATCACGATCTTGTCCTGGCCGCAAATCGAACAGGCTTCCTTTCGCCGCTCGAAACCCTGCGTGCCGGCCAGTTCCCGCGTCTTGTGATTGGCATGTTGCCGCACGGATAGTCCAAGGCGCTCGGTGATGCAGTCGTCGCAGATCGGCTCCGGCGACAACCTCTCGATCAACCCGCGAACTCGATCCAGTACCGTCATCTTCCCCCCTGTCCCGAACGTCTAGCTGCCGTCGGACGGAAGGCCAACGCAACATTCAGGCAAGAACGATTTCATCTCCGATGAAGCGTTGTCGCAGCGCTTTCTGGCCGGATACACATGCCATACCCGTATCACGCATCGTCTCTGCAACCCCGGCGGCCTTGATCGATCGCGGTTTGCCGCAAGCCTTCTTTCGACGCGCAACGGCTTCGTCAGCCTTCTTCCCCGGCGCGGTGCCCGCGCCTTCCTCGCGAGACAAGAAGCCCGCCTCGGGCCGTCCTCCGCTCCGCTTCGGCCTGGCGGTGCGCGTCGTAAGGCCAGCGGCCGGACAACCGCATCGAGGCCGCATGGGGCGGCATCGACCCAACGAATGGAGGTTATCATGGCACAGGTCGGCAGCTTCACCCGCGGCGAGAACGGCGTCTACAACGGCGAAATCCGCACTCTCACGCTTCGCGTCAAGGCCAGCATCCGCCCGGTCGAGCGTGAAAACGAAAAGGCACCGGACCACCGAGTCAGCGCCGGCGGCGTCGAATTCGGCGCGGGTTGGACCAAGGCGGCGCGCGAAACCGGCGCCGAATATCTGAGCCTCAAGCTCGACGACCCGTCCTTCCCGGCGCCCATCTACGCCACCCTGACACAGGGCGACAACGGCGAGCACAAGCTCATCTGGTCTCGCTGAACCCCGAACGCCCCGCGCCGCCGAGGCGCGGGGCTTCTCCTTCCATCGGAACAAGGCTCCGAGGGGTGTCGAAAGCGCGCCATCCCTTTTCGACACTCTTCACCAGGTGTCGCGCAAGGCATCCGGGTGCCGCGATCGCATGGTTGCGATCACCCCGACAGGACACCGGCACCCATGGACAGCGACGACGACATCGCCCGGGCCAGCCGCGCCAAGCGCGGCTCGCCCTTCCTCAACACCGACCAGGCCGCAGCCTATCTCAAGATGTCGAGCCGGCTGCTGAAGCGCCTGCGCCGCGACGGCAAGGGGCCGGTATTTCGCCGGCACAGCCGCTATGTCCAATACCATATCGACGACCTCGATGCCTGGTCCGCCGAGCATAGCGCTCGGGAACTCGGTCGATGATCCGCCGCCGCAACCGCGCGGACGACGCGCCGCTCTTGGCCTGGGGCGATGCCCTGCGAGCCGCGAAGATACGTCGCAGGCGCCTTCTTCGGCGAGGCCTGTTCGTTGCGACTATCTGCGGGATCGTGCTCGTTCCAGCCGCCGTCTCGCCAACCCCGCGCCTTGTCTGGAATGCCTCCGCCAGCGCTCCGATCGGCCTCTATGCCGTGTCGCCCGGGGCCTTTCCCGAAGCCGGCGACATGGTCGTCGCGCGACTGCCCACCGTGTTCCGCCGGCTGGCGGCCGAGCGGCGCTACCTTCCGCAGAACGTGCCGCTGGTGAAGCGCGTCGCGGCGGTGGCAGGTGATGAGGTTTGCGCGGTGGGCCAAGCCATCACGGTCAATGGCCGGCCCGTTGCCGAGCGGCGCATCTTCGACGGCCGGGGCCGCCGGATGCCGTTCTGGCTTGGCTGCATTCGCCTGCGCGGTCGCCAGCTACTCCTGCTGATGCACGCACCCGACTCGTTCGACGGACGCTATTTCGGGGTGACCGAAGGCCGCGACATCATCGGCAAGGCGCGGCTGATATGGGCATGGTGAGGCTCTGGATTACGGCCGCGTCGCTGGCGTTTTCCGGCCCCGCGCATGCTGAAACGGTCGCCGACTGGCGCCCCTATATCGTCGAGGCATCGAACCGTTTCGGCGTACCGGTCGCGTGGATCGAGCGAGTCATGCAGGCCGAAAGCCGTGGTCGGACGATCCTGGGGGGGCGACCGATCCGCTCCTCGGCGGGCGCGATCGGCTTGATGCAATTGATGCCCGCAACCTGGGCGGACATGCGTTCTCGGCTCGGCCTCGGGTTAAATCCCGACGATCCCCGCGACAATATCTTGGCCGGCACGCTCTACCTGCGGCTGATGTATGACCGCTTCGGCTATCCCGGCCTGTTCGCCGCCTACAATGCCGGCCCGAGGCGCTATGCCGACTATCTCGCCGGGCGCGTCAGACTGCCATCCGAGACGGTCGGCTATCTCGCCAGCGTCGCGCCCGGATCACCTGCGCGGCCCTCGACAGCGTTCGTGGCACCACCGAAACCGGCGCTGCCCGTGACGATCTTCGCGGTCCGCAGGGACCAGCCCGGGCCATCGGAAACGCGCGATCCGGCACCCGGATCGTCGCTGTTCGTCGCGCTGTCGAAGCGGGACTGATCGCGATGTCGTGCCTGTCGGAGAGGGAGGAAGCTCGTCTCGACAGGCCCAGCATGACGGGCGGCGGAGCGCCTATCAAGGCCCGCGGGTGCCCCCCAATTTTCTGCGAAAATCGGTTCCCCCCACGTCCGCTTCGCGGCGCTGCGCTTCGCTCCGCGGCCCTGACAGCCGCTCCGCCGCCCGTCCCTCAAACGCCGTTCTCGATGGTGAGGACGCAAGCGTTGGAGGTCATCATGAGCATGTATCAGAGCATCGGAACCGCGTCGGCCAATGTCGTCGATCGCGTGATGGAAATGCTAGTCGCTGGGCTGGAACTGGAGTTCGGGCGCGGTGCCGGTCAGGCAATGGCACATCGGCTTCTTGAGGCGGAGGAAGCGGATTTTCGTTGGGATGCGAGGGTCGAGGAGCGCTGGATCGGCGCCTACGAGAGCATCGACGACGACGAGTTCGAACTGGACCGGATCGCGATTTGCGGGCGGCTCGATGGCAAGTGGTTCTGCGCCACGATGCTCGTGGACGGCGATGGCCAGGCCCACGGTGTGACGGGATGCAGGACATTCCTGTCACTGGTTCGGGCGCGGGATGCGATGCTCCGTGCGCACTGATCGGGAGCATATCCACGGGGAGAGGCGGCGTCGGTTCGGCGGCGTCTCTCCCCCTTTTTTGAGCCGTGAAGGTGGGGAGGAAGGGAAAAAGGGGAAACAAGATAAAGGCAGAGTCTCGCGACACTCGCTAAGTGTTTGTCTGCACATCTTTTTTCTACGAGACAGCGGCCATCTGCTGCGAGACAGCGGCGCCAGGAATGGCGGAAACATGCCGTTTTTCGCGCGAAAGCGCGAGACTCCGGGCCGTTGTCATGTCTGACGACGACTTTACTCCGAAGCTTGGCCGGATACGCAGCAAGGACGGCAAGAAGGTCGTCAAATATGGCGGACGCATCCTCGCCGCAGCCCGCCTTGCGGGTACCAAAACCGGTGTTCGATCGCGCCGCTTCGACGGCAGCCGGATCGGGCGCGGCGCGAGCATGGGACGGTTATTGTCGAGCCGCGATCGTCTGGCAGGATTTCGCGGGCGCCGCGCCGTCGTGAAGGCGAGCCTGATCCGCCTCACCGGTAAGGCCGGCCAGGTCGCTCGCGCGCACATGCGCTACATCCAGCGCGATGGGGTCACGCGCGAGGGGCTTCCGGGCGAGCTTTACGGCCCCGGGACCGACCGCGCCGATGGCGATGATTTCCTCAAGAAGACTGCCGGCGACCGGCACCAGTTCCGCTTCATCGTCTCGGCCGAGGACGGCGCCGAATATTCCGACCTCAAGCCCTATGTCCGGCGCTTCATGGCACAGGTCGAGCATGACCTGGGAACGAAGCTCGACTGGGTCGCGGTCGATCACTTCAACACCGAGCGCCCGCACACCCATATCGTCCTGCGCGGCGTCGACGATCGCGGCGATAATCTCATCATCGCGCGCGAGTATATTTCGCAGGGGCTGCGCGAACGCGCGTCAGAGCTGGTGACGCTCGATCTGGGACCGCGCACCGATCGCGAGATCGAGGATCGCCTGCGCCACGATGTCGACCAGGAACGGCTCACCGCGATCGACCGGCGGCTGTTGCGTCGAATGGATGCCGATCGCACCGTCTCGCCGGCCGATAACGATCCCTTCCAGCAGTCGATCGCGGCCGGGCGATTGCGCAAGCTCAAGGCGATGGACCTCGCCGAGGATGTCGGCGGCGGCCGCTACCGGCTTGAAGACGGCCTTGAGGACACGCTGCGCCGCATGGGAGAGCGCGGCGACATCATCCGCCTGATGCAGCGCGAACTGACCGCGCGCCGGCTCGATCGCGCCGGGGTTGAGCAGGTCGTCACCACAGAGATGCGCGAACCGCTCGTCGGACGGGTGATTCACCGCGGCTTTTCCGATGAGCATCGGGATCGCCACTATTTGATGATCGATGGCGCGGATGGCCGGGTCCATTATGTGGATATCGGCCGGGGTGATGCGATCCCATCGATGCCCGAGGGTGCGACGGTGCGGATCGAAGCAACCAGGGCCGAGCCGACGGCCGCCGACCGGACGGTCGATGCCGTGGCCCGCGCCAATGGCGGGCGCTATTCGGTCGACCTGCATCTCCGCCACGATCCGCAGGCCAGCGAAGCCTATGCCATGAGCCACGTGCGACGGCTGGAAGCCATGCGGCTGGCGGGGGCCGGGCCGGACCGTTACGCCGACGGTAGCTGGACCATCCCGGGCGACCACCTTGCCCGTGCGGAAGCGTTCGCCCAACGGCAGCATCGCGACCGACCGATTACATTTTCGATCCTCTCGCCGCGACCCATCGGGGATCTGGCCGCGATTGAGGCACCGACATGGCTCGATCGCGAACTGGCTTCGGGCACATCCAACGGGGCGCGCGATGCTGGTTTCGGACGCGAGGTGCGGAGCGCATTGGCGGCGCGGCGTCAGTGGCTCCTCGATCAGCAACTGGCCGACGGCCACAGCCAAGGTTTTCGGTTGCGCAGCGACGCGCTGGAAAGCCTTCGGCAGCGTGAGCTGGGGAGCGCGGGCGCGCGGCTTGCCGAGCAGCTCGGCAAGCGGTTCAAGCCCGCCCGGATCGGCGAGCGCGTCGAAGGTGTGATCGCGCGGCGCGTTGATCTCGAAAGCGGCCCCCACGCGCTGATCGAGCGGGCGCGTGATTTCACCCTCGTGCCTTGGCGGGATGTGCTTGAGCGCAGCCTTGGCAAGGCGGCCTCCGGAATCATGCGCGCCGACGGGATCAGCTGGCAGTTCGGCCGCGGACGGTCAGGCCCGGCGATCAGCTGACCGCCCCCGTCTCGGGAACCGTAAGATTCTTCAACGATTCTAGCCAAGAGGAGGAGAGCTGAAATGGCAGACAATAAATCGAAGCGCGGCGCGGCAGACAGGCGACAGGTCGCTGGTGGCGAAGGGTATGAAGTCAATTACTTCGCGCGCAAGCACGGCATCAGCAAAGATCAGGCTCAGGATTTGATCAACCGGGTCGGCAATGACCGCGAGAAGCTGAACGCCGCTGCGGCCAAACTGAAGAAATAGCCGCTGCATCATCGGGAACGACTCTCCCGCGCGAGGAGTCTCTCGATGATGAGATATACAAGCTAAGCGCGCCGGTGGTGCGCGCGTCCACAACAGCGGCTACCGCACGCCCGGCCAAAGCGCCGGCGCGGCGCAAAGTCGCATCCGCATCAAACCCGCCGCCATTTCGGCCTGTCCAGCTCGCAACCCTGGTCGACACGGTTCCAGCCGGGGACCGCTGGCTCCATGAAATGAAATATGACGGCTACCGCGTCCTCATCGCGGTCGGCGGTGGCGTGGCGCGCGCTTACACGCGGTCGGGGCTCGACTGGTCCGAAAAGTTCGCCGGCATTGTCGAGGCCGCCGCAAAGCTGAACGTCGGCTCAGCCCTGATCGATGGCGAGGCAGTCGTGCTGGAAGCGGACGGCCGATCCAGCTTCCAGGCCCTGCAGGGTGCGCTCAAGGGTGCGCCCGCGAGCATTGAATATTACGCCTTCGACCTGCTCGAACTCGACGGCGAAGATCTGACCGGCCAGCCGCTCACGGCGCGCAAGGAGAAGCTGCGCGCCATCATTCCGAACTCGGAGGATCGCCTTCGCTATTCCGAGCACATCGTTGGCAGCGGCGAGAAGCTGCTCCACACCTTCTGCGATGCAGGTCTTGAAGGCGTCATCTCGAAGGTGGCGACGGGCAAATATGTCGGATCGCGCTCCGGTGGATGGCTCAAGACGAAATGTATCAAGCGCCAGGAGTTTGTGGTCGTCGGCTGGACGCCCTCCGACAAGTCCCGCTCATTCCGCTCCCTGATCCTCGGCATCCACGACGACGGGGAGCTACGCTATGCCGGTAAGGTCGGCACCGGCTTCGACACCGCGGAGCTGCTCCGCCTGATGGAAATCATGAAGCCGCTGGAACAGGAGGCACCGACGGTGAAGGCACCGCGCGCCGAGGTGCGCGGCGCCCATTGGTTGAGGCCGAAGCTCGTCGCCGAGATTGCCTATACCGAGATGACCAACGAAGGCACGCTTCGCCATCCGAGCTATCTGGGGCTTCGCGAGGACAAGAAGCCCGAAGCCGTCGTGCTGGAGAAGGAAGCGCCCGTGGCGGAGATCGCGGCGCCCGCGACTTCGAGGATCAAGATCAGCAACCGCGAGCGCATCATCGATCCGGACTCGGGGATTACAAAGGGCCAGCTTGCCGACCACTATGCAGCGGTCGCGGCAATAATGCTCCCGTGGGTGGGCAGTCGCCCGATCAGCCTCGTGCGTTGCCCCCAAGGGCGCGCCAAGAAATGCTTCTTCCAGAAACATGATGCCGGCAGCTTCGGCGATACCGTCAGGCATGTCGGGATCATGGAGAAGGATGGCCACGAGGAGCCCTACCTTTACCTCGACACGGCCGATGGTCTCCTCACCTGCGTCCAGATGGGCACGATCGAATTCCACGGCTGGGGCGCCCGCATCGAAGATGTGGAGAAAGCGGATCGGCTGGTATTCGACCTCGATCCCGACGAGGGCCTCGATTTTGAGGCGGTGCGCAAGGCCGCCTTCCATTTCCGGGAAATCTTGCAGCAGATCGGACTTGAGACTTTCCCCATGGTGACGGGCGGCAAGGGTATTCATGTCATCGCCCCGCTCGTGCCCAAGGCCGAATGGCCGGAGGTGAAGGACTTCGCGCATCGCCTGGCGCAGGCCGTGGCGCAGAGCGACCCCGACAACTTCACTGCCGCGCTGCCAAAGGCACAGCGCAAGGGCCGCATCTTCGTCGATTATCTGCGTAACCAGCGTGGGGCCACGGCGGTGATGCCATATAGCGTGCGGGCCCGCTCCGGCGCTCCGGTCGCAGCGCCCATTACCTGGAAGGAGATGGAGACGATCGACACGCCGGCCCACTGGCATGTCCGCGACGCGCCCGAACTTGTGAAGCGCGCCGCTTCAAAGGCCCTGTCTGGCTGGGGGCGGGCCGATCAGGTGCTTCCCGACCTGTGAAGATTGCGACCTATAATGTGAACGGCGTCAACGGGCGCCTAGCGGTGCTGCTGCGATGGCTGGCGGAGGCCGAGCCCGACATCGTCGTGCTACAGGAGCTGAAAGCGCCGCAGGAGAAGTTTCCCGAAACCGCGATCCGCGACCTAGGCTATGACGTGATCTGGCGCGGGCAGAAGAGCTGGAACGGCGTCGCCCTGCTGAGCCGCGTTGGCGAAATCCACGAGACGCGGCGTAGCCTGCCCGATGATCCAGACCCGACGCAGAGCCGCTATATCGAGGCGGCGGTGAATGGCATCCTGATCGGCGGGCTTTACCTGCCCAACGGCAATCCCAGGCCCGGCCCCAAGTTCGACTACAAGCTCAAATGGTTCGACGCGCTGATCGCACACGCTGCCAGCCTGCTGGAAAGCAGCCTGCCGGTTCTGCTGCTCGGCGACTTCAACGTCATGCCGACCGAGCGCGACGTCTACAAACCCGAGCGCTGGCTCGACGACGCGCTGTTCGCGCCAGAAGTGCGCGAGGCCTTCTTCCGGCTGACCGCCCAAGGCTGGACCGACGCGCTGCGCACCATCCATCCTGACGAGACGATCTACACCTTCTGGGATTACTTCCGGAACGCCTATGGCCGGAACGCCGGCCTGCGGATCGATCATCTGTTGCTGAGCCCGTCGCTCGGCGACCGGCTGGTGGACGCGCAAGTCGACATGCATGTACGCGGCTGGGAGAAGACCAGCGACCATGCCCCGGTCTGGGTGGAACTCGCCGACAAGCCCAAGCGGCGCCGACGCAAGGCGGTCAGCTGAGGACCTTCCCGAACGCTGCAGCCTCGTTCTGTGACTACAGCATCTCGAGCGGGCGGCGCTCGCGCGGCGCGGCAAACGCCGCGTCGAGCTGAGCGAGCGTCGCCTCGTCCAGCGTGATGTCGGCTGCGGCGCGGTTCTCGCGCACATGCTCGACAGTCGAAGCCTTTGGGATCGCGATCAGTCCCGGCTGTCGCAAGGTCCAGGCGAGCGCAAGCTGTGCTGGCGTGACCCCCAAATCGGCGGCAAGTGCTGTGAGCTTGCGGTTGCCGATCAGGCGACCCTGTTCGACCGGGCTGTAAACCATCGCAGTCATGCCGTGATCCTCAAGCCAGGGCAGGAGGTCGTGCTCCGGCCCGCGGCGGGCCAGATTGTAGAGGATCTGGTCGGTGACGCAGGCCGACCCGCCGGCTTCGACCAGTTCCTCCATGTCATCGGTATCGAGGTTGCTGACGCCCCAGTGCCGGATCTTGCCGGCGCGTTGCAGCGCCCGCATCGCCTCGACCGTCTCGGCGAGCGGCACATTGCCGCGCCAATGCAGCAGATACAGGTCGAGCCGGTCGGTGCCGAGCCGCTCCAGGCTCGCCTCGCACGATCGCGGGAGCCGGGTGAGCGACGCGTTCTGCGGATAGGCCTTGCTGACAAGGAAGACCTCGTCGCGGCGCCCGGCGATCGCCTCGCCGATCAGTCTCTCGCTCGCGCCATCGCCATACATCTCGGCCGTGTCGATCAGGGTCATGCCAAGGTCGATGCCGGTCCGCAGCGCCGCGATTTCCTCATCACGCTGATCCTTGCGCTCCCCCATCATCCAGGTGCCCTGGCCAAGGCAGGGAACCTGTTCCCCGCTTGGCAAGCTCACCGTGCGCATGGCTTTGTCGGGCTGGGACATGCTCATGGCGCTGCCCGCGCTACGATGATTGCGACCATGGCTTTGGTTCTCCGGCGGATCATTCAGTCTCCTAACGCATGGGCGGCATGTTCCGCGCCTCGCAGTGACAATTCATCCAAGACGCAATCGCATTGGCGGCTCGCCGATGGTCCCATCGCACTCAACGCACGCTCGCGTCCGGAACGCCCGGCTATGGCAACCGTTCACAAAGGTGAGTGACATGGATTTGCCGTCAGCCTCGCTGCCGTACGGTCCCCGTATCGGAGCAGCATGATGGCGAAGACAGCATTGGTCGCAGGCGTGAGCGGCATCGTGGGCAGCGCGACGGCGCAACTGCTCCTCGAACAGGGTTGGGACGTCCATGGCCTCGCGCGGCGCGCGACCGGCCAAGCCGGCGTGCGCCCGGTACTCGCCGACCTTAAGGATGCGCAGGCGACCTCCGCGGTACTGCGCGACCTCCAACCCGATGCCGTGTTCATCACGACCTGGCTGCGGCAGGACAGCGAGGCCGAGAATATCCGCGTCAATTCGGCGATGGTGCGCAACCTGCTCGATGGGCTGCCCAAGCCCATGGGACATCGGCATGTCGCACTGGTCACAGGCCTCAAGCACTATCTCGGGCCGTTCGAAGCCTATGGGAAAGGCGCGTTGCCGCAGACGCCTTTTCGCGAGGAACAGGGCCGGCTCGATGTCGAGAACTTCTACTATGCGCAGGAGGACGAACTGTTCGCCGCCGCCGCGAGGGATGGCTTCACCTGGAGTATCCATCGCCCGCACACCGTGATCGGCAAGGCGGTCGGCAACGCCATGAACATGGGCACCACGCTCGCCGTCTATGCGACGATCTGCCGGGAGACCGGGCGGCCGTTTACCTTCCCGGGCTCGGCCGCACAGTGGAACGGCCTCACCGACATGACCGACGCACGCCAGCTCGCCCGGCAGCTGCTCTGGGCCGCGACGACGCCGGCGGCGGCGAACGAGGACTTCAACATCGTCAATGGCGATGTCTTCCGCTGGAGCTGGATGTGGGGCCGGATCGCGTCGTGGTTCGGGATCGAGCCCGTTCCATTCGACGGGTCCGTGCGTCCGCTCGAGCAGCAGATGGCCGGCGACGAGATGATCTGGCGACAGATTGCCGAGCGGGAGGGCCTGGTCGAACCGGACCTGCAGCGGCTGGCGTCGCCCTGGCATACCGATGCTGACCTTGGCCGACCGATCGAGGTGGTCACCGACATGTCCAAGAGCCGGCGGTTGGGCTTCAGCGCCTATCAGCCGACCGATGATGCCTTCATCGAACTGTTCGAGCAGCTTCGCGCGGATCGGTTGATACCGCAGCCAAGGGGCATATCCCGGGAGGAGGTCCGATGACCCTGCCGGGCGAGACCCACGCACCGCCGATGAACCGCGCCGAGCGCCGAGCGCTGGCAGCAAGAACCAGAGAGCGCACGCCCCGCCGCTGTGCCTGCTGCGCGCCTGGGGTTGAGAAACATGAACACGGAAAGAGCGATGAAGGCCAGGCCGCACCCTCCTGACCGGACGTGATCGTACAGCCCCGGGGAAGGGGCGTCAGCCTTGGCCGGCGAACCAGTTCGCGTAAGGCGTATTGCGCGCCATGTGGCGATTATAGTCGGGCGCGCCATCATCCCACCACACCGGCCCGCGCTCGCCGAGCGCGCGCTTTGCTCGGTCGACGGCAGCATGCGCGTCATCCTCGGCCATTTGATCTTTCGTCCGCTTGGCGGCGGCGACGGCCCGACGCGCGTCCATCAGCTGTTTGACCAGGGACTCCCGCTCAGCCGGCTCAAGGGCGGGATCTGACATCCGCCACAGCCGCCCGCGCACCACGAAATAGCGGCCGTCCGGCGTCACCCGGCGGGGAGGCATGCGCCTCTGCCCGCCGGATGCTGGCCCTGTCATTCGAGCAGGTTGGCGAGATTCTTCAGCGACGAGTCCATACCCAGCGTGTGATCGGCCGCACTGATGCCCGGTGGTACGTGCTCGGCGACGAAGGTCACCTTGGTGCCGTCGCGTACCGCGGACAACAGCGTCGTGATCGTCATTGTCCCCGCAAAGGCCGGGTCAGCGCTTTCGAACTGCACCGCTTCGACAATCTTTTCGTCGGGGACGAGTTCGATGAACCGTCCGGTGAAGACGTCGGCATCCTCGGTCGACTTGCCATGCCCCGCCTCGGCCTTCTCGTAGACGAACGTCATGCGATAGCCGCCGCCCGGCCGGGCATCGAACTCAAAGACTTTCGCGGTCATGCCTTTGGGCGCGCGCCATGAGGCGACGCTCTCTGCATCGAGGAAGGCCCGGTAGATGGCGCGGGGCGAAGCGAGGATGGTGCGCGTCGCGCTATGAACTATTGATTCGGTCATCCTCTCCAGAGGTGGACAAGGCCGTCGTGACGATCAATTCAAAAGCGAAGGGCCGCCCACACGGGACGGCCCTTCCATTGTCTTCGCCTTGGCGCACAGCTCAGCCGAGCCGGACTCCCATGGTGGAGGCCTTGCTCACTTCGATAGCCGCGCGCGGCGTGGGACAATGAGACATCTGACCACCTCCTTTCCGTTGTTGAACGATTTGCGGGATGTGGGATCGGATCGGGGAATTTCAATCCGACAAGCGTTTGTCAGCAAAGGTTTTTCCCTCGCGTTCGCGTAAGGATCGGAAGGTGATCGACCAACGCGGCACGTCCATCGGAGCGATGCTGTGCTCCCATTGGTGACGAACCTCGCCGGCCAGATGATAGATCGACCGGGGCGCAAGCTCGGCTTTCCTGCGCGCGAACCCGTCGGCGGTTCGCTGGCGCAAGCGCAGCGTCGTGGCGTTACCGAGTGAAATGCCGACGACATGTTCGAACACCGGCCGGTCCTTGTGCCAACCGATGCCGGCGCCGGGATCGTAACGGATCAACAGGGCCTGGACGAGATGATCGGGCGCGAGGCCGGCAAAGGCGGCGGCCCGGGCCTTCACCGCCGCGAGCCAGTCCGGCAGAGGGTCGGTCGGCGCGAACCGGCCGCTCTCGAAATCATAGCTCCAGCCGAACGACCGGGTCAGGCGCTTGCCGGTCCATTGCTGAAACCGGAAGGGGCTGAGGCCCTCGGCATCAATTTTGTCGATGAGGAAAGCCTCTTCGTCGACCGAGATAATCTCGGGCCGCGTGGCCAAGCCCGGGACGGGCGGGGCATCAAATAGGTCGGCCATCATGGTCGTGGGCGCCAAGCCCGTCCGCCTTCGATCCCACCAGCCTGGCGCAGCAGGGTGCCAAGCGGACGGCCCCTCAGCGTGCAGGCGGCGACCACCCGGTCATAGCTGCGCCGTCCGGCGCGGCAGACCAGCGGCTTGCCCATCGCCAGTCGTTCCAGCCGCCGCTTGGCTTCGCGGCCGCCGGCGTCGTGCAACTCAGGGGCGTAGAAGTCATCCGGCCGGACCTCGATCCAGCGATCGGGCCGGCCGGCCGGGCCAACGCAAAGGCCGTCGCCGTCGCCGACATAGCGGACGATACCGGCGAAAGTGGTCCCCTTGGTCGGCAACGCGCCCTCGCAGGGATCGGCGAGCGCAGGAGCGGACCAGGCGCAGGCGACAAAGCTCGCCGCGGCGATAAGGTGTAACCGGTTCATTGACGGAGGATCAGCGCAGCTGGCTGTCCTTGCTGCCGCGCCGGTTGATCCCGGAATAGGTCGGGCGCTTGTCGCGTGCCGACTGGCAGGAAACACAGGTGCGCGCGCCGGGCAGCGCGCGGCGGCGCGCTTCCGGGATCGGCTCGCCGCATTCTTCGCACTCGGCCGAGCCCGCGCCCGAGGGCATGCGCGCACGCGCGCTGGCCAGCGCGTCTTTCACGCTGTCCTCGATCTGCTCCTGAACGGCGCCGTCGGGCGCCCAGCCATTGGCCATGCGTGCTCGTTCCCGCGGAAGTGTCTGTTAAGGTTTCGATATAGGTGCGCCGGAGCATCATTTCATCCTCGTGGACTCTTCCGAAAATGCTCCGCTGGTGCGGAGCTGGCGCACGATCCCGTTATAGGCGGCGTGCACGCCCTGGCTTCGGCCGATCTCGTGATCCGATCCTGCCGCCTCCCAAAAGGCGACCAGCCACTCGTCGGGACAGCGGCCGCGCAAGACCCAGAGCGCAAGTGCTACGCCGCGCGTCTGCACCTTGCCCTTGATTGCCGTGGCCTCGCGCAGGACGTTGACGGCGCGTTCGATGGTCCCGGTCGCGCGGGCGCTCGCCTCAATGGAAGTCATGGCTGCGGATGCGGAGGATCTCTTCCCGCTCCTGAATGGTGCCGAACGGAGGCGACGCCAGCATTCGTCCGCGCGGGAAGCTCGGGTCGCGTGGGTCGGGTCCGCCGCCATTGTGGGCACCATCGCCGCGACCGGGCGCGACCGCGAATTGCGTCCGGCCGATCGAGCGGAGCATGTCGTCATGATCGGTGATCCGATCGCAGATGATGTGGATGACCTCGCCTTCCTTCTGCAGCCGCCCGCGCATCGCGATCATCGATGCGGACATGACCTGGCGCCGGTAGATCTCGAACTTGTTGGGCCACAGGATGCCGTTGGCGATGCCGGTCTCATCCTCGATCGTGATGAACAGCACGCCCTTCGCAGAGCCGGGACGCTGGCGAACAAGAATGACCCCGGCCACCTCGACATTGCGCCCGTCGCGGATGGCCGCGAGATCGGCGCACCGGGCGATCCGCATCGTGTCGAGCTCGCCACGCAGGAAGCTCATCGGATGGCCGCGCAGCGACAGCTGCAGCGAGCGATAATCCTCGACGACCTCGCGCCCGGCGGTCAACGGCGCCAGCGTCACTGTCGGTTCCATGCCTTCCGGTGAGAAACTCGCCTCGCGTGCATCGGCGGCGGCGAACAGGGGCAGCAGGGCTTCACCTAGCCCCTTCACCTTCCACAGGCCCTGCCGCCGATCCTCCGCGATGCAATGGAAGGCGTCCGCTTCCGCCAAACGTTCGATCGCCACGCGCGGCACGTCGGCGCGCCGCCACACTTCCTCGACGCTGGCATAAGGCGTGTCGCCCCGCGCCACCGCGATCTGCGCCCCGTGAATGTTGGCAAGCCCACGCACCTGCCGGAAGCCGAGGCGGACGGCCATGAAGCGCCCCTTTGTCGGCTCCAGCGTGCAATCCCAATGGCTATGGTTGATCGAGACCGGCCGGACCTCGACACCATGCTTGCGGGCATCCTGAACGATCTGCGCGGGGGCATAGAAGCCCATCGGCTGGGCGTTGAGCAGCGCGGCGCAGAATACGTCGGGATGGTGATGCTTCACCCAGCAGCTCGCGTACGCGATCTTGGCGAAGCTCGCCGCATGGCTTTCCGGGAAGCCATAACTCCCGAACCCCTCGATCTGCTTGAAAGTCCGTTCGGCAAAATCCTTGGGGTAGCCGCGGTCGATCATGCCGCCCACCAGCTTGTCGTAGAAATGGCTGACTCCGCCGGTCAGCTTGAACGTCGCCATCGCGCGGCGCAGTTGATCGGCTTCGACGGGTGTGAAGCCGGCGCCGACGATCGCGACCTTCATCGCCTGTTCCTGGAAGAGGGGCACGCCCAGCGTCTTTTCGAGCACTGCGCGGAGCTCGGGCTTGGGATATTCGGGCTTCTCCTTGCCCTCGCGGCGGCGGAGGTAAGGATGGACCATGTCACCCTGGATCGGTCCGGGACGCACGATCGCGACCTCGATCACCAGATCGTAGAATTCCTTCGGCTTCATGCGCGGGAGCATCGACATCTGCGCCCGGCTCTCGATCTGGAACACGCCAAGCGTGTCCGCGCGCTGGATCATCTTGTAGACCTCCGGATCATCGTCCTGCAGGTCCGCCATGCCGATCTTGATGCCCTTCTCCTGCTCCAGCAGGTTGAAGGCGCGATTCATGCAGCCGAGCATGCCAAGGCCGAGAACGTCGACCTTCATGAATTTCAGCGCATCGATATCGTCCTTGTCCCATTCGATGATCTGCCGGTCCTCCATGCGCGCCGGCTCGATCGGCACGAGATCGTCCAGCCGGTCCTGGGTCAGCACGAATCCGCCGGGGTGCTGCGACAGATGCCGGGGGGTGCCGATCAGCTGGCGCGCGAGGCGAAGCGTCAGCTTGAGCCGGTGATCCTGGGCATTGAGATTGAGGCTTTCGATCTGCTCATCGCTAATCCCATCCATCGACCAGCCCCACACGAGGCCGGTCAGCATCTTGGTGAGATCACGCGGCAGCCCCAGTGCCTTGCCGACTTCAGCCACCGCGCCGCGCGTCCGATAGCGGGTGACGACCGCGGTCAGCGCCGATCGATCACGCCCATAGGTCTCGTAGATCCATTGGATGATCTCCTCGCGCCGCTCATGCTCGAAATCGACGTCGATGTCGGGTGGCTCCTTGCGTTCGCCCGAGACGAAGCGCTCGAACAGCAGCTCATGCTGGATCGGGTCGATTGAGGTGATGCCGAGCAGATAGCAGACGCAGCTGTTGGCGGCCGAGCCGCGCCCCTGGCAAAGGATACCGCGCCGCCGGCTCTCGGCCACGATCGAATTGACCGTCAGGAAATAGGGCGCATAACCGAGTTGCTCGATCAGCTGCAGCTCATGGGCAATCTGGTCGCGATAGCGCTGCGGCACCCCATTCGGAAATTTTGCCACCAAAGCCTGCTCGGTCATTTCCGCCAGCGCTTCCTGCGCCGTGCGACCGACCATCACCTGCTCATACGGATATTGATACTGGATCTCGCCCAGGTCGAAGGTACAGGCGCGCGCTATGTCGGCGCTGGCCTGGATCGCGTCCGGAAATGCCCGGAAGCGCCGCTCCATTTCCGCGGGCGGCTTCAAGTGGCGGTCCATAAAGCGCTCGCGTCGATAGCCGAGCGCGTCGACCGTCGTCTTTTCGCGGATCGCGGTGACCACGTCCTGAAGCGGTCGCACCTCCGGGCTGTGGTAAAGTATGTCACCGGTCGCGACCGCCCGCACGCCATGCCTGGCGGCGAGAGCGGCGAGGTCATGGAGCCGGATCGCATCGTCGGGCCGGCGTCGGAACGACAGCGCGCAATATCCGCGTGCGCCAAATGCCGCCGCCGCGTCGATGAACTGGCGCTCGGTCGTTTCGTTGGGAAGATCGGGCAGGAGGATGCCGACCAGCCCTTCGGCATGATGCACGATGTCGGCCCAATCGAGGATGCAGAAGCCCTTGCCCCCGCGCGCCTTGCCGATCGATAGCAGCCGGGTCAGCCGGCTCCAGGCAGCACGATCGTGCGGATAGAGGAGAAGATCGTGCCCCTCGGTCGCATGCACACGGGCGCCGGGGATCATGCGGACGCCGGTGGTCTTCTGTCCGTCCCAGCCGCGTACGACGCCGGCAACGCTGCCCCAGTCGGCGAGCCCGAGCGCACTATGGCCTTGGAGCGCCGCAGCGGCGAACAGCTCTTCCGGCGAACTCGCCCCGCGCAGGAACGAAAAATGGCTCATCACCTGAAGTTCGGCATACGCTGTCATCAGCCGAACATCCCATGGATGTACCAGCTGAGATCACCGGTCTCGGGCTCGACGCCATCACCGCGACGGAACAGCCAGAACCGCTCGCCGCTCTCGACCTCGACGCGGAAATAGTCGCGCACCGCCCAGAGCTCGGTGTCGGTCCGCCACCATTCGCCATGGATTCGCTCGGGACCATCGCCGGCCGTCACGCGATAAGGCTGCCCGCGCCATGTGAAGCGTCGGGGTGGATGGTCTGGGAGCAGCGCCACGACATGGGTCAGATGCTCCGGTCGACGCAGCACGCGGACCGGGCGCTTCCACTTCGGCCAGCAACCCGGTTCGTCCAATGGGCCGACGCGGCAAATGGCACGCTCGGGAACGTCGCTTTCGTTCGGAGCCACGCGGAACACGGCAGCCTCGCCAGCTCTACCGACAAGCTGATCGATCGCCGGCGCAAGATCTGTCGCGGCGCCGTCCGACATGACGAGCGACCCGGCCATGCTAGCGCCGAGCGGCTCGCTGTGCGGCACAAGCAGGTGCATGGCCTCGATCCCAAGACCCGGCTCGATCCGATCAAGCTTCAGAGCGAACATGCGCTTGAGATGCTTGGCATCGCGCGTCGCGCGCGATGCGCCGATCCCGATCCGCTGCGCCTCGCCATCCACTCTGTCCGCGACGAGCAGCGCGGTGCGGACACCGAGGCCGCGCTCCCGCAGGACCGCGATCAGATCGTCGACGAGATCGCCGATCACCTGCGTGATGCTTTCGGGCGTTCCGATCGGCTCCAATAGGCGAAGCGACACCTCCGGTGCCTCGAACGGCACTACCGGCGCGATCGGCTCGGCGACATGGCCAAGCGTCTGGTCAAGGCGGGTGACGGCCGCGAGGCCGAGCCGCTTTGCCATAGGGCCGCGCGGAAGCCGGATAAGATCCGCCACCCGTTCCAGGCCGAAGCGCGCCGCTGCGGTCAGCGCCGCCGCCTCGAGCCGGAGCGCCGCAACCGGCAGCTCGCCAAGTGCCGTCGCCTCGGTGCCGGAATCGGGGAGGAAGATGTCCCGGCCGCCGTAGCGGGCGAGTGCATGCGCCGCGCCGGGCGTGCCGGCGATCGCGATGCGCGCCGTGAAGCCCAGTCGCTGCAGGAAGCGGAGCAGTCGGCGGCAGAATCGCTCCTCGCCGCCGAAAAGATGGGTCGTGCCGGTAAGGTCGAGCCACAGGCCGTCGCCGCCCGACACGCTCACGGTCGGCGTCCAATGCATCACGCCATGCAGTGCCAAGCGATCGAGCCATGCTTGATCGCCGGCCGGATCGGCATCCCGCACGTCGAGATCGGCAACCAGGGCCCGGGCGTGGGCCGCGACCATTCCCGGCGTCAGGCCGAGCGACAGCGCGACCGGGCAGGCCGAGCGGATCAGGTCGCGCTGCCCGACCCGTTCGATCAGGACCATCGGCCGGTCATGTCGGAACGCAATGACGGGCATCGGTGCCGTGCCGCGCCCGCCTTCGTCCGGAGGCATCGCTTTGAACGGATGCTCGACCGGCTCCGACCGGCGGCCTAGCATGCGCATCGGCGGACGCTGATGGGCCGGCAGCTGCGCCATCTGCCCGATGATCTGCGCCTTGGTCAGTCCGCCGTCACGGGCCCAGCGCGCGCCCGGTCGCCAGCCTCCTCCACGCGGAACCGAGCAGGCGCCGGGGTTATCGTCGACGGGCGAAGGGAGCGGCGCTGCTGGAGCGCGCGGTTCAAGCGGCCTGGCTGGCCGCTCCGACCGCCGCAGCCGCTCGATGGCGAGCTGGGGCAGGTAGAGCGAGGCGACCCGTATCATCGCAAGCCTCGACCACAAGAGAGAATGGATTGCCGTTGCGTTGCCGCACCAGCTCGACCGACCAGCACGCGCGGCCGACGCCGGGCGCAGGCAACGGGACCGAGGGCGCGCAGCCGATCCGCCAGCGGGTCATCGCCGCGGACGGACGTTCGAGCGGGTCACGGCTGGTCCTGGCCCAACGCCGGAGGAGCAGCATCGGCGTTCGGCTGTCGGCTGCCGCCAGCTGCAGTCGCCGAGTGGCGGTCTGGTCGGCGACCTTCACCTCGGCCACCACGGCGGAGAAACTGCCGTCGCGAAGCGAGTCCTCGGCGAGCGCCAGCGCCATCGTCTCGTTCCTGCCTTGGAGGTAGAGCAGCTTCGCGGCCGGCAGGCCGGCCTGTTCGAGACCCGGCGCATAAAGATCGAAGCGGGTGAGTGCCCAGGCGACGTTGGCGCCGGGCACAGTAGCGAACCGGGCGGCAAGCCCCGCGACGAACAAGGTTGCAGCGGCATCGTCGCCGAGCGTCGGCGAAGCAGCGGTGATTTCGTGGAGACCGCCGCCGTCTATCCCGCCCGCCCCAAGCCGACTATCGAGCGCGTCGATCCCGAAAGCCAGCACCGGCCCGCGCTGGCTTTGGGCCTGCGCAAGCTGCGCGCGAAGCGCGGCTAGCTGATCGGCGGACGGCCGATCGAGGGACGACGGTTGGACGGACATCGGGCAACATCGACTCACTTGTTCGCATTATGTTCCGATGGGCGCGGAGATTCGTCAAGGCTTGTGAATCCCTCAAGGAGCTGCTGACCTAGCTCTTGCCGATCTCGCGCCAGGATTTCTCGCTGATTTCGACGTCGTGTTTTTTCGCGGCTGCCTTGATCCGCTTCCAGGCTTCGTCGCGTTCGTCGTCGCTCACGTCCTTCACCTGGTTGAAGCGAGCGATAGCGTTGCGGACGTGGCTCGCATTTTCGAGCGGTTCCTTTCGCTGCTTCGGAAACGCGAACGAGCTCTTGGACAGGTCGTCGCGGTCTTCGGTGCTGAGCTTGGCCATCATCGCCTCCTGATATCCGCACTCAACGGATGAGCGAGGCTGAGGGTTCTGTGCCGTCGGCGGCCGGTTCTGCAGCCGGGCCTATCCGACCTGCTCGACAGCAAGGCCGCCCGCCGGGAGGGCCTTGAGAATGTCCTTGGCCGAGACCGCGGGGTCCAGCCAATCGGCCCAGTCGGTGCGATCGAGGATCGCGATCTGGCGATCATGGAATGGCGCGATGTCGGGCCCTGGGTCCATGGTCAGCATGGTGAAGGCTTCGCCGACATCAGGGTTGCTCCGCCATATGCCGGCAATGCAGAACCAGGGCTCACCCTTTTTCGTGAAAAGCCATTTGTCCTTGCGCTTCTTTTTCGGATCGTCGGGGGTCGTAAATTCGTAGAAGCCGTCGGCGATGATCAAGCAGCGGCCGGTCGTGAACTCGCGGCCCTCCGACCGGAAATTGTAGACCGGTTTCTTGTTCGGCGCGGGCCAACTCCATCGACGCTGCACAAGCTCGCCTCTCAGGCGGCTCGAACCGCTGCGCACGATCGGAGCCGTGTCGGTGATCTTGATGTCGGCTCGCGGAGCAAGGTTGGGGATGCCCTCGGGCGTCTCGATCGCGATCTCCAGATCGTTGAAATCTTCAATGATCGAGGCGATCTCAACTTCGAGGCGGTAGTCGTTGCACATGACGGACCCCAAACTCCTCAGCCTTGCGACTCACCGTTGTTCTTATTATGTTCCAAGCCATGGACGCAACCGCGACCCCGTTTGAAGCCGACGCCCCCGAGGACAATCTCCGGCCGATCGTACGGTACAAACCGGATGAACCCGGACGACCCCAACTGATCAAGGCGCGCTGGGGGTCCAATCCGCGCTTCACCGATGGCGTCGAGTTTAGGTTCGTGCGCTCCGAGGGCAAGACGTTCCCGAGCCATCGCTGCCTGATCCCGGCATCGGAATTTCAGATGCGGGTGGGCGATAGGCGCTACCGCGTGAAGCTCGACGACGGGAACTTCTTCTATCTCGCCGGCGTGTGGGAACCGGCCATTGGCGATTGGCCGCTATCCTTCCGGATCATCACCGTCCCGGCCAATCACGAGGTGTCCCAGTATCAGGAACGGCACGGCGCAATCATCCTGCGCCGCCAGGTCAAAGATTGGCTGGACGGCGTCGTTCCGGAAACCGAGCTACTGGTAACGCCACAGGGGCGGATATTCGACATTCGAGAAATTGGTGCAGCGGACAGGGCAAAACCCGTCCAAGCAATGCTTGGTCTCTAGGAAAGCGCCCGCTAGCAGCAACTTATCGCGATCTAACGCGGGAGCGCGGGTCTGATCACACCACCACGTCAATCTGATGTCGCCGCCGGGGTACGTGGTCTATGGTGACAACATGAAGTTTCTGCATTCCGCTGACTGGCAGCTGGGCAAACCCTACGGCCGATTTGAGCCGGACCTTCGCGCGGCGCTGACTGAGGCTCGCTTCGACGCGATCGACGCGCTTGGCCGGGCCGCTGTCGAGCACGGCGTCGGCCACGTTCTCGTCGCCGGCGACATCTTCGACACGGAGGGCCCCGAAGATCGCACCATTGTCCAGGCGGTGTCACGCATGGGGCGGTACGGTGTGAAGTGGTGGCTGCTCCCGGGCAATCATGATTTCGCTCGCAACGGCGGCTTGTGGGACCGTGTCCGCAAGCGAGCAGGCGAGGGAATAGTGATCCTCGCGGAGCCTGTGCCCCACCAAATGGAGCCCGGCGTCTGGTTGCTACCGGCCCCCTTGGTCCATCGGCATAACCTTGAGGATCCGACCGCGCAGTTCGATACAATGGCGACACCGGACGCCACACTGCGCATAGGGCTTGCTCATGGTTCGATCCGGGATTTCGGCAGTCAGGGCGAAACCAAGAACCAGATTGCGCCCGATCGAGCGCGGCGCTCAAGCCTCGCCTATCTCGCCCTTGGAGACTGGCACGGTACCCTGAAGATAGATGAGCGCACCTGGTATGCCGGCACGCCCGAAACGGACCGTTTTCAACGCGACGATCCCGGTCAGGCGCTGCTGATTGATCTCGCACCGGGCCGCGACCCCGAAGTGACCCCGATCCGCACTGGCCGCTACAAGTGGCTCCAGCGCGATTGGCTAGTCCATGATCGCGCAGCCTTTGACGGGGAATGTTCTCACCTCCTCGCCGAAGTAGATCCCGCGGCCACGCTGCTGCAGCTGACGATGTCCGGCATCACAAGCCTATCCGACAGGATCGGCATGCTCGGACATCTGGAGAACGACCTCCGCCATCGACTTCGCTTCCTCGATTTACGGGCAGATAGTCTGGTTGGGCGACCGACCGACGAGGACATGGCGACCCTAGCGGTAGAGGGGATGCTCGGCGCGGCAGCCGCCAAGCTCACGGCACGTATCGAGGGCGCGGGGCCTGACGCCACGCTTGCCAAGCGAGCGCTCGAAAGGCTCTTTGTTGAATACAGCCGGGAAGATCGCGCATGAGCCTGCGTCTTCGCCGCATCGCGATTGACGGCTTCCGCAAGTTCCGCACGCCGACAGTGATCGAGGGCCTTACCGACGGTCTCAACATCATCATCGAAGACAACGAAACCGGCAAATCGACGCTGCTGGAGGCCTTGCGCGCAGCCTTCTTCGTCCGCCACAATACCAAAAACCAGCTGGCACAATCCTATGCGCCGCATGGAGACGCGGTTGGGCCAAAGGTCGAGGTGTCTTTCGAAGTTGATGGCGCACCATGGTCGGTCTCGAAACGCTTCCTGCGCAGCGCAACCGTCGAATTGGTAGGGCCTCAGGGCCGGGCAACAGGCGAGGACGCCGAAGCCCGGCTCAATACTCTCTTGGGTTCAGTAAAGGACAACAGCCGCGGCGGAGACGTAGCAAGCTATGGGGCGCTTGGCCTTCTGTGGGTGGCACAGACCGAGGCTCTCGCCGTTTCTGCTCCTGGCCCGATCGTGCGCGATAGCGTGACATCAACGCTCGAGGCCGAGGTCGGCTCAATCATGGGTGGCTCGGCCTACAAGAAAGTGCGCGCGCGCGTTGAGGATCAATATAGCGCCTACTGGACACCGACAGGGCAGAAGAAGGGACGTCAGACCGAAGCTCGTGAGCGCTCTGATTCCGCTCAGGTTGCTGCGCAGCAGGCGTCGGAACGGCTTGCCTCACTCGAGCAGACGTTTGCGGAGTTGGAAGCGGCCCGGGCCAAGCTGAAGGTGATCGAACGCGACATCGCCGACGAAACGGACGCTGAAACCCGTCAGACCCTCGTGGCGTCGCTGGAGATCGCCCGCGCTGCGGTCCAGATCCTCGCGACCCGCCGCGCGGAGCAGGAGGCGGCGAACGCTAAGGTCAATGGCCTCGAGGAGCTGCAACGACGTCACGAGGCCGCGATCGAGGCTCGAGACAAAGCGCAGCAGGAGCTCAGACGTGCGCAGGAGCGTCGCAAAAGTGTCGCCGAACGATTGGTCGAGGGTCGAAAGCGCGTAACCGACGCCCGATCGACTCTCGAGGAGGCGCGACAATCCCGGCAAAGGGCAAAGGCTGCATTGAGTGCCGGCGAACAGGTGACCGCTGCGAGGAGGCGCAGCGAGGCGACCAAAGCAGCGCGCGCACGTCACGCCGACCTTCTCGAGCTGGAGGCTGAGCGCAGCAAAGCCAAGGCACTTGCGGATACTGCTATCCCGGCAAAGTCCATCGAGAAGCTCGAAACATTGGAACGCGATCTCGCCGAGGCGCGTGCGATCGTGAACGCCGGCGCCACGCGGGTAACCTTCAGCGGCCCACTCGGTGCTGTCCTGGTGGACGGAGAGCCTGTAACCGCGGGCGAACGCACGCTGGCTCGAGCGACAACTTTCAGCTTCGGCGAGGCCACGTTGATCGTAACTCCGCCGAGCAGCGCGGAAAGTGCCGACGAAGCTTTGGCCGCCGCCAAGCGACAGCTGAATGCCGCCCTTGAAGCGCTTGGCGTTGACGACGTCGCCGGCGCGCGCAGCCGGAACGACGCGGCACGCGACGCAGCTGCGGAGATCCGCACGCTGGACGCTCGTATACTGGCCGCCACCCCGGCCGACGCCGCCATAGATCTGGTGGCAGGCGCCGAGGCATTGAAGCTCTTCGTTTCCGGTTTGGGCGGTGCAGATGGACCAGTCCAAGAGGAGGTTCCTGATCTGGCTGCGCTCACGGAGGCGGTGGATACGGCCGAGGATGATTTCGCCAAGGCGGAAGGCGTTCAGCAAAGCGCCGTTGATGCGCTTCGCCGGATCGAGGAAGAAGATGCTCCGTTGGCGACAGCGGAGGCCGGCACGGCGAGCGACCTGTCCAATGCACTCGGTCAGATCGACGCGATTGAAGGACGCCCGGAATTTCTAACGCTCGAAGGAAATTTGGCACCGGCTCGGGAGCGAGCGGCCGAATGCGCAGTTAGGTTAGAAGAAGCGAAACGTAATGCGACTGCCCACGACCCGGCAGCGATCACCAGAAAGATCGAGACGCTTGATGCTCGCAACAGAACCGCAGCCGAGACCCGCAATCGGCTGCTGACCGAGATCGCGCGACTGGAGAACACGATAGAGATCGAAGGGGGAGCAGGCCTCGCTGACCGGGCCGCAGCCGCCCAAGAGGAAGCCGAAGCGGCGCGCGCCGCGTTCGAGCGCGTGACGGTCGAAGCCGATACGATCAAGCTGCTCCGCGATACGCTCGACGAGGCGTACAATGAGACCTCGGCTCAATTTGTCGGGCCTGTGGCGAAGCGCGCCAAGCGCCATATCGAACGTCTGCTGCCTGATTGTGAGCTACACTTCGCCGAGGATCTCGGGCTGGTCAGTGTTTCGAGAGGGGGCGTCAACGAGGATTGCGAGCATCTGTCGCGCGGGACGCAGGAACAGCTGGCTGTGCTCACCCGCATTGCATTTGCCGACATGCTGCTCGAGCAGGGCAAGCCGGTTTCGCTGATCCTTGACGATCCTCTGGTCTATTCCGACGATGGCCGCCTTGATGCGATGATCGAAATTCTGAGTGAAGCCGGAACCCGTATGCAGGTGATTTTGCTCACTTGTCGCGACCGCGCGTTCCGCCATGTGCCTGGCAACCGGATCATGTTGCCAACGACATAGCATCACGAATGATCTGCGTCGCCGGACTGGCATCGCTTGACCGCGCGAGGGGTGTGGCTCACTCTCACCGCAAGGGGGGCATTAGTGGCGCGGACGGCAGAATATTCGATCAAGGGCTACTTGTACCAGTTCCTCCGCTATCTATCGGAGATCCTGGCAGCTGACAAAGACACGAAGGTCACGATCGAGGGCGCGATCGAGGATATTGATGTTGCGGCGCCGGGATTTACGACTGCGGTGCAGTGCAAGTATCACGAGGCGGCTGACAAATTCACTTTGAGCAAGATCTACAAGCCGATCTTACTCATGCTCGAGCATTTCTCTCAGAACACGGCCGCCACCCCGGAAATCCGCTATCGGCTGTTCTGCCACTTCCCCGATCAATCGGGCAGCCGTTCGTTGACGAAGACTGAGCTCGAAGCGGTTCTCGCCACAGGCTCGGAGCCGATGCAAAAAATAATCAAACGCATCGCGAAGGGCGTCGACCATGACGTCTTCCTTGCCCGCTTCACGATTGAGTTCGGCCAAACCACCGACGATCTGCAGAAATCGGTGCTCGATACACTCAGGAGCAAGGGATTCACGGCCGAGGACGTCGACGCAATCATCTTCCCGAATGCGATTCAGCGGATCGTCGACACCGCTACTCAGTCCGCCATTGCCGACCGCACCGTTGACCCCGCAGCCTTTATCGAGGCCTTGCGCGACGTGCGTCGGCTCACGTTCACCCGCTGGACTCGCGCGCTCGCATCACGCGCGCAGATCGCCAGGCGGCTGCGCGAAGATCTCGCTCCCTCCCTTCAGCACAATGTTCGGCGCCGCACCTTCGTCATCGACCCGACCGCAATCGAGAAGTTCGACGAAGCGATCGTGGGCTTCGTCAAGGCCTTCGTCGAACGGTATTGCTGCAAGTACCTGCACGAATACCCACCACTGTTCCTAATCACCGGCAGCTACGACGTCGCCGGCCTGGCCACCCGCCTCCACGATGCCGGATTGTCAGTCGCGACCGGCATGGTCGGAAGCGCGTTCCGCGCCAAGGCGTTATTTAAGAAGCCGATGCGGCGGCGCACACCGCTCGAGATCGAATTCCGGCTTGGCCTCGCGCACCGGTCGCTCGTGACGGAAAGCCCGCCCCAGCGCCCGGACGAGCTGTTCCTGGTGAACGTCGCCGACGACGCATGGGCGGAGAAGGACGTCGCCGTTCATCGCTTCGAGATCGAGCGCCTGTCAGACCTCGAATATGTGCTCAAGCTAAGGACCAACTATGCCTGATCTTGGAGACCCTATCGGTAGCGTAACCGACAGCTCGCCCTCGATGGTGCGCATCGAAGTCAACAATGCGGAAGATTTCGAGAAGCACAAGGCGAAGCTCGGCGTCGGCCAGTATCTTCTGATCGCGTCGGGCAACAATCTGTACCTGCTCGCCACGATCATGGCGGTTCGTGCTTCCCACATCGATCGCGCGAAGCCCGAGGATGGAGACGGCGGAGGTGGGGAAGCGGACTCGATCGCCTTCCGTTTCCAGATCGACACGCAGCCGATTGGCACCCTGTCAGAGGAAAGTGACTTCACGCGCGGCACGCCCGCGCTCCCGGTACCGACCGAATATGCCTACGTGACACCGCCAGAGGTGCTGAGCGCGATCTTCTCCAAACACATTACGTCGCCCTTCTCCTTTGGGACACTCAGCGTCGCGCCCGACGTCAAGTTCGAGGTCGACGGCGATCGCTTCTTCAGCAAACACGTCGCGGTGGTCGGTTCGACGGGCTCGGGGAAATCCTGCGCCGTCGCCAAAATCCTACAGACTGTGGTCGGCATCGAGCAAAAGTCCAACGCCAACAAAGCTGCGCAGAAAAATGCACACATCGTCATCTTTGACATCCACGCGGAATATGCCGCCGCCTTCCGGCTCGCCGAGGCCGAGAACTTCACGCTCAACCTGCTCGACGTCGACACACTCCGGCTGCCCTACTGGCTGATGAACGCCCAGGAGCTCGAGGAGATGTTCATCGAGAGCCACGAAATCAATTCACACAACCAGGTGTCGCAGTTCCGGCATGCCGTCGTGCGCAACAAGTGCCGACACAATTCGGGGTTGGCGAACATCTCGTTCGATAGACCCGTTTATTTCTCAATCGACGAAGTCGTCACCTACCTCGAGAACATGAATGCTGAAGTGATTGGCAAGCTGCCAGGAGAGGGCAAGCCTAAGCTCGCCGACGAGACGTTGGTCTCCGATCGCGACAGCTGTTATTTCGATAAACTCCAGTCATTTGTCGTCGCCTCCACCGCGGCCGCGTCCAAGGCCAGCAACGGGCCCTTTCACGGTGAGTTCGACCGTCTCATCCTTCGCCTGCGGACCCGCCTTGCCGACCCGCGGCTCCGCTTTCTCTTCTACCCGGTCAAAGACGGCGGGAAACCACTCGAGACCGGCGACTTCGCCGACGTCGTACGCCAGTTCATCGGCTACTTGACCAAGTCGAACGTCTCGATCGTCGATCTGAGCGGCATTCCGTTCGAAGTGCTCAGCATCGTCGTCAGCCTGATCTCACGGATGATTTTCGACTTTGGCTTCCACTACTCCAAGAACCGGCATGTCGGGGGCCACGTAAGCGACGTGCCGATTATGGTGGTTTGCGAGGAGGCGCATAATTACGTGCCGCGGTCGGGCGGCGCACAATATGACTCCTCACGAAAATCGATCGAACGGATCGCCAAGGAGGGTCGCAAGTACGGTGTGACGCTCATGGTTGTGAGCCAGCGCCCTTCCGAGGTCTCCGAGACGATCTTCTCACAATGCTCAAATTTCATCTCGTTGCGTCTGACTAACGCCGTTGACCAGAGTTACATCAAGTCGCTGCTCCCGGACCTCTCGGCGGGAATTGGCGATCTTCTGCCCAACCTCGGTCAGGGCGAATTCCTCACCGTTGGCGATGCTCCGTTGATGCCCACGGTCGGGCGCTTCGCGCTTCCCGTTCCCGAGCCCCATTCGCGCAGCGTCAACTATCTCCAGGAATGGAACGCGGGATGGCGAGAGGTCAACTTCGACGATGTGATCGAGCGCTGGCGGGGCAAGGTCCTCGCCGCGACCGCCTGAGGCTTGCAGCTCACCGGTGTCCTCAACGGCCTATAATCGGCCCCGGGGTCCACGATTCCGGCGGAGGTCCGCGCCTGTCACGGTCTGCTCTTTACGTTCATCCATTCTCTCGGTCGGTGATCAGCTCCACAAAGCTGGCCATCACCCGCTTGGAACCGCGGTCGCCGAAATCGGCAACGATCTTGTCCCCTTCAATATGGGTTACGACCCCGTCACCGAACATCTTGTGCCTGACGCGCGCATCCAATGTCAGGAGGCCATCGGGCGTTGACGCCTGAGACGCCGAGGTAGGAAGCAGTTGTTCCGATAGTCGCGCGGGCGGGCGTCGTCGGCCGCGAGGCTCACCAATCGCTTCCCAGAAGTCGCAGCTGAAATTGTTGAGATGGCGATCGTTGCGGTCTGGTTTGGCCTCGTATCGTTTTGGTATCAACGACGCATCGCCCCCCGTCGTGAGATATTCTCGCACGGCGTCGAGTGCCAGCATACGAAGATGGTCCCACCGATCGAACAGCGTCGCCTCACGTTGCGCCTCCGCTTTCGCACGGCTCAGTTTCCGCGCCGGTTGGGGCACGGTGTAATCGCGACTCAAGTCGACATCGTGGAAGAACGCTATGGTCCCGAAATTCCATGGGTCTTCGGGTCTTCCGCGCCATCGATAGTGGACGTCGACCTCGACGCGATCGCTGAACCGGTACGGCGGTCTGATCTGATCGTCGATAAACAGGAGCTGCGTTTCGACCTGCTGTTTCTCCGCACGCTCTTTCGCCGAGTGAACCGCGTAAATCAGATCCTGGCCCGAATCCCAGGCGCGGCTCCAAGTCTCCTTTCGCTTCGGCGCAGCCTTGGCTTTCGTATGGGCGGCCAGGTCGCGCTCGAAGCGATTGAGGTGGTGCCCGATATTCTCGCCCGTCGCCGATAGGTGCAGGGAACGCAAAGCTGACGCTCCACCCTCGTCCAGCGCGTGCCTGACGCCCTCTCGAACAGCGTTGGTGTCGATCGCCGTTATGGCGGCAATCTCGTGGTCCGACAGATACAGCCTACCCATTCCCAATCTCTTCCCGGTCTGCGACCTCACAAATTATTTCGACGAAGCAAAGGGCGGCGGCAAGGGACAAAGCGCTGTCATCGCTCAGCTCGCGACCCCCCACAGCGCGTTGGGAGACGGTAAAGGTCTGCGAGGACGAAAGCCTCATGAAGTTCGGCGCTGTGCTGGTGGGAATGAATCACCCTACCGCATGAAGTCCGCCATTGATCGCAAAAGTTCGCGATCGAAACCGGGTTGCTAACCGGGTTGCCGTCCCCGAGCGGGGAAATTTCCCAATAATTTCAACGCGGAATGGCGGAGTGGGAGGGATTCGAACCCTCTTTGTGATTTGTGCGCAAAAAGTGCCGGGTGGCGTCTTCCCTATGCGGGCGTCCTCCGGCTGTTTCAGGTATGTACGGGGCAATGAGCAAAATCGAAGATGCTCTTCTAATATCCGGACGATAGCGCCGTCTGGATTGAATCAGATCATGTCGCAATCGTTCCGCAGCAGGAGCGCTCGATCTAGTTCCAACACGATACGCTACTACGGATTATGCTGGAGATGGGCTTCGTGTGGACCCGCCGTGGACCCGCAGGATTCGACGGCGTCAAAACGGACCCGTGCCTTGACAATAAAGCACTGATTTAATCAGAAAAACTGGAGCGGGCGAAGGGATTCGAACCCTCGACCCCAACCTTGGCAACCCGATCTGAGCCGTTACGCCAGGATTCGCCATTCTACGATTTTCTACCCTTTTTCAAATGGATATTGCCATCTCAGCTACGACGCAGTAACCTCCGATTTGCCATGAAACGACCGATTTTTATTACGTCCTTATTACTTTTCGGTTTTTCAGGGCTCGCGTAATAAAATGGAGGAGGCGCGCATGGCGCAGGCCAAGCTCAACAAGCGAACGGTCGATGCTCTCACCCCGCCCAAGGCGGGTCAGGTGTTCATCTGGGATACCGAGATCAAAGGGTTCGGGGTCCGCATAGGACAGACCGGCACCAAGACCTTCGTCATCCAATATATGAACAAGGAAGGCCGCATCAGGCGCGTTAAGATCGGTCGCTTCGGCGTCATTACGGTGGATCAAGCGCGCGATCTGGCCAAGATCAAGCTTGGCGAGGTTGCTTCCGGCGAAGACCCTGCCGAAGAGGCACGCCGTGTGCGCAAGGAGATGACCGTCACTGAACTGTGCGATTGGTATCTGGCGGAGGCCCGGGCCGGCAGGATTCTGGGCCGCAAGAACCGTCCGATCAAGGAATCCTCGCTGGCGATGGATGAAAGCCGGATCAAGACACATATCAAGCCCCTGATCGGCAAGCGCATAGCCCGGCATCTGACAATTGCCGACGTCGAGGCAATGCAGGACGACGTCAAAAATCATAAGACGCAGAAGAGCCGCAGCGGCGGGCGTGGTGGTAAGGCGACCGGTGGTCCCGGCGTTGCTGCGCGCTGCCTCGGAACGATCCAGGCGATCCTGGGCCATGCCAGGCATAAGGGGTTGCTTTCCGAACACCCCACCAAAGGCGCCAAGAAGCTGGCAGGCAATAAGAAAACCCGTCGGCTCAGCGTTGCAGAGATCGAAACGCTGGGCAAGGCGATGGTCTATGCCGAGCAGCAGGGCGTTAGTCCGACCGGGATTTCGGTGATCAAATTGTTGCTCCTGACTGGATATCGCCGTGAAGAAGGCCAAGCCATGGAGCGCGCATGGGTAAACCCGATGGGCGGCTTTGTCGCCTTCCCCGACACCAAAACCGGCGGGCAAATCCGGGCGATCGGACCAGAAGCAATCAAGGTGATCGTGGCGCAGCCACAGGTTGCAGGCAATCCCCATGTTTTCCCGGCCACGACAGGCGACGGCCCCTTCACGGCGGCCAGTGCCTGCCTGCAACGTATCTGCGGATTTGCAGGCATAGTGGGCGTTACACCCCACACCTTGCGGCACACTTTCGCCAGCATTGCTGCCGAACTTGGCTTTTCTGAACTGACGATCCGCGCGATGCTGGGTCACGCATCACAGAATGTGACGCAGGACTATATTCACGTCGATGAAGCCCTGAAACTGGCCGTGCGACGCACGTCAGATGAAATCGCCAAGCTGCTGGCACAAGGTGCCGCCAAGCTTGACCGCCTGCGACTGGTCGCCTGATGGCCGACGCTAGACATATGGTAACGTATATGTTACTTGAAAGGCTATGAGTTGATAGTTCAGGAATATATCCGCAAGGACGGTTCCTGTCCGTTCCGGTCATGGTTCGACGGTCTGGATCCACAGGCCTCCGCTAAGGTGGCCACAGCCATAGTGCGGTTGGAGTTGGGTAACGCCTCGAATGTCAAATGGATCGGCGGCGGCCTGGGAGAATATCGGATCGACTGGGGACCAGGCTATCGACTCTATCTCGCCAAGGAAGGGGATGAACTTATCATCCTGTTCGTAGGTGGGACGAAGAAGCGGCAGCAGTCGGACATCGATCAGGCGGGGGTGCTGCTGAACGAGTACAAGGTCCGCAAAGCGACCGACAAAAAAGGCAGGAAGTAGCGAGATGGCGCTGACCCGAGATTTCAAGGAAACGGTGAAGGAACGCGCCACGCGCGACCCAGCCTTCGCCAAGGCCATGCTCGATGAGGCGGCAACTGCTTTCCTTAACGGCGAACCGCATGTCGCGCGGCTCATCCTGCGTGATCTGGTCAACGCTTCGGTTGGCTTTGAGGCACTGGCAGAGGAGACCAGACATCCAAGCAAAAGCCTGCACCGGATGCTGTCTGAAAAGGGAAATCCAAGCATGGATAATTTGGCGGCAATTTTCGGGGCTGTTCGAAAGCGACTTGGCGTGGCATTCGAAGCGCATGCCGTGGAGGCCGCTTGAACCGCCCCAGGGTTTGCCGTAAGGCCGTTTGGCTGAAGCGAACGGCGACGGCCGTCCACCAACAGCGCTTGCACCGGTGCCATCTCGAAATATCAGCCGATCACCGCAAGGCGGCCCTCACCGGCGCGATACGACAATTTAGCGGCAATTTTCGGAGCAGTCCGCAAGCGCCTGGGCGTGGCATTCGAAGCGCATGCCGTTTAGTTTTAACTACGCTATAAATCTTGGCCAGTTCGAATGTCGGCCTCACGATCGCTTAGGATGCTGCTGCTCCCAACTTCCCAACCTCGTCCTGTTTATATTTTCAGTAAAACCTATTTGATGCATTTACTCAGTCGGCTCCCCTAAACGTCAAAAGCGGTAGCCCGCAATTCCGAGGGTACTGGTGCATTATTGAGCGGACTTATAGCGTACCGAAGCAAGGCGACTAAGAACAAGATCGACTTTCGCCGTGTAGCAGTCCGCTGGTTTTTTTGACCTACAGATGTGGGGGCGATCTGGGCTATTACTGGGACGGGCAAATAATTTCACCCTTTCATTGCCACGATTAGAATTAAGGCTGTTTTCCACAGACGCGTCGCCACCCAGAATCTCGACATAGGAATAACCAGCATCTCGAGCGAGTTCAGCGGCCCGATAGATAGCCATATTCAGCGCGAATCCCGTCCCATGCATTCGGGCAGAATTCGCAACGATCCTCCATGTGCCGTCCTTCTCGACACGATCCTTATACCCAACGAAACCCCACCCATCCAAAGGCCGATAGGCCTGGCTTTGGGTAGCCGATGCGCCGGTGACCGTTGCACCAAGGAGGAAGAAGGCAAAGATTATTGTTCTCACGTTTGATGTCCTCATCAATATCGTAGGAATTATCATGAGGCAGGCTGGAAAAATTTCTCCCAACAAACTCAGTTAAAATTCCCGCTGCGGGCGAAGCGAACGTGGCTCGCGACGGTGTCAAACGTTCCAGATTTCGCCGATTCTTCGATACTGATCTCTGCGGCCGAACTGCTGCCGAATTGGCTAATTGCCTCCACCAATTGGCTGGCGAAAAGCTGGGGCTCTCGTCGATGGGTCTCGACCTTGGCTTCGAAATAGTTCATCGCGACGTCGCCAAGAGATCCAGTCCGGCCATCCGTCCAGGTGAACCCTCCGTGGTTGAGGATGATATTGTCATCCCACGACCATGCCTGCGCTGTTGCTTGCCCTGCAAGGGAGATCGACCGGATCCCAACGTCCGCCATGGACGACATTTCATCTGAGGCAGCAACGCCGTCTCCATCGGCATCCTGCCAGATCCCGAATTTCGACCACTCGTCGTCATGGGTATCGAAGCGGCCATCGCCGTTGGTATCGAATGCCGACAAGCCATCAAGGTCCGATTTAGCGCCGGGCTTGTCCTCGACGAACGAAAGCTCGTTCGCGCCGGAAATCGTGCCATTGCCGTCGCGGTCGTAGAAAAGCAGTCCATCGCCTTCGCCGACCCAACCTGTTCGATCGGCAAACCCATCGCCATTCCAGTCGAACCGAGCATGGGACTGTTTGCGCGCAACGAGATCGATGCCATCTCCATCAAGGTCAAGCACGATCGGCGCTGCAAGAGACACCTGAACTCCACCCTTGAACTGCGCCTTTTCAATGCCAGTCAACGTGTCGATACCGTCATCGCCATCCTCGGTTGGACTGTTGTCGACGACTGCGATCGATCCCGAAGCCGTGACGAGGGAGTAGGACGCTTGGACCCCGGCAAATTTGGCAATATCGGTTCCATTGCCACCTGACAGGCTGTCATGGCCTGCTTCACCCGACAGGATATCGTCGCCGGATCCGCCAAAGAGTTGATCGTCACCGGTACCGCCGAACATCGTGTCGGCGCCTTCATAACCATAGATAACGTCATCGCCTGCCGTCGGCTGCTGCGACAGAGCCATGAGCTGGGCGTGGTTCCAGATCGTACCATCGGCGAAGCGGACCTGATCGATCCGGTTTTCTCCGCTGTTCACGGTCGCCTGCAGCGTTACCTTGTCATTCGTTCCAGCGATGGCCAGGATCAGGTCGTTGCCATTATTGCCTTGGCTGACCGTAACATCAGCCGCAGCAATGCCGACGCCAAACTCAACCGTGTCCGTGCCCCAGGCGCCACTGTCACCCCAATATTCCCGGATGACGTCCTGCCCATCGCCCAAGTTGAATCGGTAGATATCGTCACCGCCGCCTCCAACAAGGAAATCATTGCCGGTGCCGCCGATCAGAATGTCGTTTGCGCCGCGACCATTCAGCACGTCGTTTCCGGCCCCACCATTCAACGTTTCCGCGTCATAGCTTCCAGCAAAGCTGTCGTCACCGGCGTTGGACGCCATCGACCGTTGCATCAGCTCCGCATGATTCCAGACTGTACCGTCGGCGAAGCGAACCTGATCGATCCGGTTTTCGCCGCTGTTCACCGTGGCCTGGAGTGTCACCTTGTCATTCGTACCGGCGATGGCGAGGATCAGGTCGCCGCCATTGCTACCCTGGCTTACGGTTACGTTGGCGCTTAGAATGCCAACGCCGAATTCGACCGTGTCCGTCCCCCAGGCGCCGCTGTCACCCCAATATTCCCGAACGATGTCCTGGCCATCGCCCAGGTTGAAGCGGTAGATGTCATCACCGCCGCCGCCGACAAGGAAATCATTGCCGGTGCCGCCGATCAGAATATCGTTGGCCCCGCGACCATTGAGCACGTCGTTCCCGGCGTCACCGGTTAGCGTCTCTGCATCATAGCTTCCCGCGAAAATATCGTCGCCGCTGTTTGCGGCCATGGACCGCTGCATCAACTCCGCATGATTCCAGACCGTGCCGTCGGCGAAGCGAACCTGATCGATCCGGTTTTCGCCGCTGTTGACAGTGGCCTGCAGCGTCACCTTGTCATTCGTGCCGGCGATGGCGAGGATAAGGTCGCCGCCATTGCTGCCTTGGCTTACCGTGATATCGGCTGCGGCGATCCCGATGCCAAACTCAACTGTGTCCGTGCCCCAGGCGCCGCTGTCGCCCCAATATTCCCGAACGATGTCCTGACCATCGCCCAAGTTGAAGCGATAGATGTCATCACCGCCACCGCCGACGAGGAAATCATTGCCGGTGCCGCCGATCAGGATGTCGTTGGCCCCGCGACCATTCAGCACGTCGTTTCCAGAGCCGCCGGTTAGGGTCTCTGCATCATAGCTTCCCGCGAAATTGTCGTCGCCGCTGTTTGCGGCCATAGACCGCTGCATCAGTTCGGCATGCGTCCAGATCGTACCATCGGCAAAGCGGACCTGCTCGATCCGGTTTTCGCCGCTGTTGACGGTGGCCTGCAGCGTCACCATGTCATTCGTACCGGCGATGGCGAGGATCAGGTCGCCGCCATTGCTACCCTGGCTGACCGTGACATCTGCCGCGGTGATGCCCGCGCCGAACTCAACCGCGTCCGTGCCCCAGGCGCCGCTGTCGCCCCAATATTCCCGAACGATGTCCTGACCGTCGCCCAAGTTGAAGCGGTAGACATCGTCACCGCCACCACCGACGAGGAAATCATTGCCCGTCCCGCCGATGAGGATGTCGTTGCCATTGCGGGCGTTCAGGACGTCGTTGCCTACGCCGCCTGTCAGCGTCTCGGCTGCACTGGTACCAGCGAGCTGTATGTCACTGGATGTGCCCGAGGCTGCCAAGGTCAGGAGGTTCGCGTGGGTCCAGACCGTACCATCTGCAAATGTCACTTGCTCGATGCGACGTCCGCCATTGTTGACAGTGTCGTCAAGCGTGATGCGATCGGAACCTCCAGCGAACAACAGAACAAGGTCGTTGCCGTTATCGGCCTGCACAACCGTGACATCTCCGGGCGCTATGCCGATTCCGAGCTGGAGCGTATCTGATCCATTACCATCGTCTCTAATGAGATCCTGACCGTCTCCAGCATTAAAGATATATGTGTCGTTGCCGTCATTGCCATAGAGTATGTCGTTGCCGCTTCCGCCAGTGAGCACGTCATTACCACCCCGGCCAGCCAAAATGTCTGCGCCGGCACCGCCTGCCAAGGCCTCGTTGTCGTAACTGCCGTAGAAGAGATCGTCATTGGCATTGCCGAGGATCGAGCGCGCTACAAGGTCAGCATGGGTCCAGATCGTGCCATCGGCGAACGTCACCCGCTCGATGCGTCGATACCCATTGGTCATCGTATCGTTGAGCGTGATTCGATCGCTGCCATTGCCAAAGAGCAGGACAAGATCATTGCCGGTGTCGGCCTGCACGACCGTGACATCCCCAGGCGCTATGCCTGCACCAAGCTGGATCGTATCGTTGCCGTTGCCGTCATCCGTGATCGTGTCCTGACCGCCGCCAGCGACGAAGACGTAAGTGTCGTCGCCGTCATTACCGTAGAGCGTGTCATTTCCAGCGCCGCCTGTAAGCGCATCGTTGCCGCCACGTGCAACCAGCACATCCTCGCCCGCACCACCACTCAGACTGTCAGTGGTGAAACTGCCGTAGAAGGTATCGTCGCCTGCATTGGCGAGGACCGAACGCGCCACGAGATCGGCGTGGGTCCAGATCGTACCGTCGGCGAAGCTCACGCGCTCAATGTAGCGATAGCCGTTGGTCATCGAGTCATTGAGCGTGATCCGATCGCTACCATCGCCAAAAAGCAGCACAAGATCATTGCCAGTGTCGGCCTGAACGACCGTCACATCAGCTGGTGTAATGCCTGCGCCAAGCTGGATCGTATCATTGCCGTTGCCATCATCCGTGATCGTGTCCTGACCATCGCCTGCGGCGAAGACGTAAATGTCATCGCCATCGTTGCCGTAGAGCGTGTCATTTCCCGCCCCGCCCACAAGCATGTCATTGCCGCCTCGAGCCACCAGCACGTCCTCGCCTGCACCACCGGTCAGGCTGTCAGTGGTGAAGCTGCCGTAGAAGGTATCGTCGCCCGCGTTGGCGAGAACCGATCGCGCCACGAGGTCGGCATGGGTCCAGATCGTGCCATCGGCGAAGGTCACTCGCTCGATGTAGCGATAGCCATTGGTCATCGAATCGTTGAGCGTGATCCGGTCGCTACCATCGCCAAACAGCAATACAAGGTCGTTGCCAGTGTCGGCCTGGACCACCGTCACATCACCTGGCGCGATGCCCGCGCCAAGCTGGATCGTATCATTTCCGTTGCCGTCGTCCGTTATCGTGTCCTGACCATCGCCGAGAGCGAAGGCATAGATATCGTCGCCATCATTGCCGTAGAGCGTGTCGTTTCCGGTGCCGCCCGCAAGCGCATCGTTTCCGCCGCGGGCGACCAGCACATCGTTGCCAGCCCCTCCCAAGAGGGCATCTGCATTGAAGCTGCCGTAGAATGTATTATCACCCGCATTGGCAAGTACCGAACGCGCCACAAGGTCGGCATGGGTCCAGATCGTGCCGTCGGCGAAGGTCACCCGCTCGATGAACCGATAGCCATTGGTCATCGTGTCATTGAGGGTGATCCGGTCGCTACCGTCGGAGAACAGCAGCACCAGGTCATTGCCATTGTCTGCTTGCATGACCGTGACATCTGCCGGCGCGATGCCCGCACCCAGCTGGATTGTGTCATTGCCATTGCCGTCGTCCGTGATCGTATCTCGGCCATGACCGGTTTCGAAAACATAGGTATCGTCACCGTTTTGGCCGTACAGAAGATCGTTGCCTGCCCCGCCCTTGATGAGGTCGTTGCCCTCGCCGCCGTTGATGGTGTCCTGGCCTTCATCGCCAAAGATGGTGTCGTTTCCACCATAAGCATAAATCAGGTCATCGCCCACGCCGCCTCGCAGCGTTTCGCCATTATTTGTGCCCTGAACATTATCGTTGCCGCTGGTAAAAGGCACGGTGGGGGCATCAAAATCGTCGCGGTTCCAGATCGTGCCGTCTGCAAACTGAATCCGGTTGATCCCATAACGCGGCGTGGGTTCTGCCGAACTTGTCCAGAACTGCGAAGTGGATTTGAACGTATCGCCTGTACTGTTGATCGTGACGGTCAGGCTATCGCCGACGCGCGCAAGCGAAACTTCGTTCGGCAGGGCGTCCTTGAGATAGAGCGTGTCATCGCGGGTGTAGCCAGAGCCGCTATTGTTCAGGACATCATTGCCATCGCCTTTGGAAAATTCGATCGTGCCAAAGCCATTGCCCTGCACGGCAAGCGTGTCGTTTCCGGCACTGGGCCGCACGCGATAGCTTAACGAGGGTAGGTTGATCGTATCGTTCCCCGCCGTTCCAAGGATAAGCGCATTATTCCGGATGTTCGTTCGATCCCAGGTCGTGCCATCCGCAAAGACGATGCCCGCCAAACCATATTGCGCGCCCTGGGCTTCACCCGAAAACTGATTGGCGACGCTGAAGCTTTCTCCGGTAGCGGTAATCGTGACCTTCAACTGGTCTCCGCTGCGGATCAGACTCACATCTCCGGTCGATAGGCCGGTCAGCTGCAACAGATCGCTGCGCGCATAACCTGACCCTGGGTTGGTCAGCACATCATTGCCGTCACCGGCGCCAAAGCGGAAGCTGTGGCTGCCATTACCCGACACAGTGAATGTGTCGTTTCCGGCTCCACCGGCGACAACAAGCCCACTCGAATTGAGGGTGGCACTGTCGTTTCCTGCGCCGGTCTCGAGCGTGAGCCCGTCCAAAGCTATCGTCGAGAAGTTCAACACATCATCGGTTGCGCCCCATTCGACCACGACGTTTGCATGACCGTTACCAGTGAGACGTTCTACTGAAGCCAGCGACGCAATTCCAATCCTCACATTATCCGCCGAAGCGCGAACGATATCGAAACCGTCGCCACCCGACAGGGTGTCGAAGCCGTTGGCCACACCGACATAATCGAAAATGTCGTCGCCTCCGTTGCCCGATATCGTATCGTTTCCGCTGCCGCCTCGAACAACGTCCGCCTGCGCGGTGCCGACAAAAATATCATCTCCACCTTCGAGGTCGATCCGCGAAAGGCCCTCAACCGTCAATCCGTTCAGGTTCGTCGTTTCGGCGGCATCGGTGCGCGCCAGGATCACGCCTGTAAATTGTCCGCCTGAAATTGCCTCGATATTCTGATAGGACGCCAAGCGGATAACAACGTCGTTTGCAGCAGCTTCAATCCGGTCCGAGCCATCGCCACCATCGAGCGTATCGGCCCCAGTCTCGAGCCCGACATAGCGAATGACGTCATCGCCTGCGCCGGCATTGATGACGTCCGCACCAAGCGTGCCGGTCACCACATCATTGCCAGCGCCCAGATCGATCGAAACGATGCCGCTTAGTTCGGCAGCAGACAGATCAAGAGTGTCCGCCTCGTCGGTGGCTTCAATTCGAACATTCGCATGCCCATTGGACGTGATCAGTTCGACATTGCCGATGCTCGAAAGACCTATGACCGTATCGTCGGCCGCAGCTTCAATGCGATCATAGCCCGATCCACCATCTACGGCATCGATACCATCTTCGTCCCCGCCTATGACGAAGACATCATCGCCGCCTCCGCCTTGAAGGATGTCGTTTCCAGCACCGCCCTGAATCCGGTTGGCGCCGTCATCACCTGTGATCTGATCGCTGCCCAGGCCGCCTATGACAGCCTCGATCGACGTCAGCGTTTCGACCGGTGCCGATCCATTCGTCCGGATGATCGCTGCCGTTCCGGCTGCCAGATTGATATTCCAGCTATCGAGTGAGAAGCCGTAATCGGCGGTATCGAAGCCATTGCCGCCATCAAGCGTATCGACGCCCTCGTCACCAGAAAGAACATCATCCCCTTCGCCGCCATGCAGCGCGTCATTGCCTACGCCGCCGGAAAGGATGTCATTGCCATCTCCTCCGGTGAGTTGGTCGTCACCTCCGGCGCCCTCGATGAAATCATTGCCTGCCAGACCATTGATGCTGTCATTCCCATCGCTGCCGACAAGATAATCCGCATAGGGCGTCGCAGGCTGGGCCAGCAATTGCTCTACGATTTCGTCTCGATCCCAGACTGTACCGTCCGCAAAGCTGATCCGGGTAACGCCTGACCGACCCGAAGAGGATAACTGATCCTTGAGCACCACGCTGTCCGTACCGTTGGGCAAGGCAATGATCAGGTCATCTGGCGCTTCGATTGTCCGGTACAGACGGAGCGACGTGGTCGCGATCCCGGTGCCGAACACAAGCTTGTTGGCTGCGCCATCGCTCTCGATGATCGTATCTTCACCGTCACCAAGCGCGAAAAGATAGGTGTCGGCGCCGCCATGCCCGATCAGCGTATCATTACCAGCGCCGCCGGTCAGCGTATCGGCAGTGGAATAGCCTTCGATCAAATCGTTGCCGCTGGTCGCCTGACCAGTAAGCGCGGCCTGCCTGATATCGGCCATGCTATGCATGCTCCCGTCGGCGAATTTGAGGAACTGTATGCCAGCAAGACTGTCAGACTGAGAGCGCTCGAGCGTAACGGATCCCGTTTGGACTGCAAAGCTGATGATCAAAGGTCCGTCGGCCGTATTACGGGTCAAGCGAATATCGGCCAGCGCAATGCCGGGTCCAAAGCTCAGGATATTGCCGATTGTCGCCGTCGGGTCGGCATCGTCCGCCACGTCGACGATGACGTCGTTTCCGTCTCCACTGTTATAGACGAAGATGTCGTTGCCTGCGCCACCGACGAGCCGGTCGTCTCCCGCGCCGCCGGTCAGCGTATCGGCAAAATTGGAGCCTATCAACAGGTCGTTTCCGCTCGTGCCCTGTCCGCCACTCGCCTTTGCCAGCAGCGTCGCACGATCCCAGATCGCCCCATCAGCGAACCGTATTTCATCGACACCGGTTTTAAGGCCAGTCCGATTTTGATCGAGATAGATGACGTTCTCGTCGTCGATGTAAAGAATGATGTCATCGGCATCCGTAGGGGCCACCATGACCGTCACATCGCCGCTGTTGATCCCTTCGAGGATCAACACATCCGAGGCGGCGGCCTCATCAGGATCATAGATGGTGTCGTAGCCATCACCGCGAGCGAACCTGTATGTGTCCGACCCCATGCCTCCTCGAAGCGCATCATCGCCCTTCATGCCACGGATCGTGTCAGCGACTGACGAACCGATAATGACATCGTCACCCATGGTAACGGGATTGAACTTCCCGTTGATCGTCGTCCCGCGTAGCAGATTTAGAAGGTTCGCAACGTTCCAGGTCTCACCGGTGTGAAACTGGATGGTGTCGATACGATTTCCGTCCAGTTCCGATCGAAGATATATCTTATCATCGCTGCCCTTAAAGGTAAGGATGACGCCACTTGTATCGCCGTCATCAAGAGCCTGAGAAATGATGACGTCGCTTTCGGCTATGCCTGCCCCAAGCTTTAATGTGTCATTGCCCCAATCATCAAATATGGTTTCAAAGCCGTCATGGCGATTGAAGATATAGGTATCGTCGTTGGCGCCGCCGTTTAGGTAATCATCGCCCTTGCCGCCGGCAAGAATGTCGTTTCCATCAAATCCTTCGATTTCATCGCTGCCACTGCCGCCGCTGATCGTATCGGCAAAAGAACTGCCGCGAATTTTATCATCACCGCTTGTAGGCAGGCCCGCCATGAGTTGCGTACGCAGATCGGTGTTGGTCAGCACTGTGCCATCGGCGAATTCGAAGCGCTCGATCGTCCGACCATTATTGGCATTCTGGTTGCGAATGTAGATCCGGTCCTGCGTTCCAGCGATGGCAATGATCAGGCCCTGGAAGTCGTCATCGACCGTGGGGGCCATGAGGACGAGGTCCGCTGACGAAATACCCGTACCAAAGCGGAGTGTGTCGGTGCCGGAATCGTCGTTGATCGTATCGGAGCCATCGCCCAGGTTGAACAGGTAAACGTCTTCGCCGCCGCCGCCGTTCAGATAGTCATTGCCCAGCCCGCCGCTGATAATGTCGGCCCCGCTATAGGCGTCGATCTCGTCATCGCCCGCGCCGCCATTGATCGTTTCGGCAAACTCGCTGCCCCTTATCTTGTCGTCACCGCTCGTGGGCAGGGACGCCATGAGTTGCGCGCGCAGATCGGCATTGGTCAATATCGTGCCATCGGCAAATTCGAAGCGTTCGATCGTCCGGCCATTATTGGCGTTCTGGCTGCGAATGTAGATCCGGTCCTGCGTTCCAGCGATGGCAATGATCAGGCCCTGGAAGTCGTCATCGACCGTGGGCGCCATGAGCACAAGGTCCGTTGACGAAATACCCGTACCAAAGCGGAGTGTGTCGGTTCCGGAATCGTCGTTGATCGTATCGAAGCCATCACCCAGGTTGAACAGGTAAACGTCTTCGCCGCCGCCGCCGTTCAGATAATCATTGCCAAGCCCGCCGCTGATGATGTCGGCCCCGCTGTATGCGTCGATCTCGTCATCGCCTGCGCCGCCATTGATCGTTTCGGCAAACTCACTGCCTCTGATCTTGTCGTCACCGCTCGTGGGCAAGGACGCCATGAGTTGCGTGCGCAGATCGACATTGGTCAACACCGTGCCATCGGCGAATTCGAAGCGTTCGATCGTCCGGCCATTATTGGCATTCTGGTTGCGGATGTAGATCCGGTCCTGCGTGCCCGCGATGGCGATGATGAGGCCCTGGAAATCGTCATCGACCGTGGGGGCCATAAGGACGAGGTCCGTTGACGAAATGCCCGTACCAAAGCGGATCGTGTCGGTGCCGGAATCGTCGCTGATCGTATCGGAGCCATCACCCAGGTTGAACAGGTAGACATCGTCATTCCCGCCGCCATTGAGGAAATCATCCCCTGTGCCGCCTGCAAGCGTGTCATTCCCATTATAGGCGTAGAACTGGTCTATACCGGCGGTGCCTGAGAGCGTCTCCGCTCCATTGGTGCCTATGATATTTGCCGCGCGGACTGTAACGTGGGAGCTGATCGCCGTGCGGTCCCATATGGTACCATCCGCAAACTGGATTTTCTCCAGTCCGTTTCTACCTTGATTGAATTGCCCTTCAACGAGGACCGATCCTGCCTGCCCGACGAAATCGATCCGCAGGTTATTGCCGTCGAGAACGTCCGTCGTGAGGACGAGGTTCGACGCGTCGATCCCTTCTCCAAGGAGAAGGAGATCATCGCCATTGCCCCAGTAGTCCTCGGCAATGCGATCATGCCCGTCACCAAAATTATACACATAGGTATCGCCGTCTTCGCCGCCGAAAAGATCATCGTTGCCGATGCCTCCAGTGATGACGTCCGCCCCGCCTCCGGTGTAGATGGTGTCGTTCCCCGCGCCGGCTTGTATTGCTCCGCTCAGATTGCTGTCACGGATGATATCGCTGTTGACCGACGACATTTGCACGACGATCTGAGCGGAAATGGCTGCTGCGTTCCATATCGTTCCGTCGGCAAACCTGAACTCTTCGATTTCGCTGCGACCACCTGCGAACTGTCCATCGATCAGGATCGAACCCGTCTGGTTCAAGAAGCTCACGCGAAGATTGCCGGGATCGATAACGTCGCGTGAAAGGACCAGATCCGCCGTGTTGATTCCAGCGCCGAATTGAAGCGCATCGACGCCATAGCCCCAATATTCGTCGGCTATGCGATCGTCACCATCCCCAATGTTGTAGATGTAGGTGTCACCGTCCTCGCCGCCAAAAAGCTCATCATTGCCAACGCCACCGGCAACCAAATCCGCACCCTGGCCCGCGTAGATCGTATCCCGCCCGTCTCCGGCCAAAATGACGTCATCGCGCGCGACATATTGCGCGCCAAAATAGCCGGTACGGATAATATCATTCGCCGACGACTGTGCCTGGGCGAGGAACTGTGCATCAATGGCGGCGCGATCCCAGATCGTGCCATCCGCAAATTGAATCTGCTCTATGCCCGCGGTTCGCCCACTCGTGTGACCATCGATCAGGATCGAACCATCGCGATTTGCGAAAGTGATCCGCAGATTATTACCGTCGAGTACATCGCGCGAGAGGATCAATTCTTCCGGGAGAATATCTTCTCCAAAAAGCAGCGTATCGGTTCCATCATCCCAGAAACCTTCGACAATGCGATCATCGCCGTCACCGATATTATAGACATAAGTATCGGCTTCCGAGCCACCGGCCAGATCATCATCGCCAGCACCGCCCGTGATGATATCTACGCCTTGGCCGGTGTTGATGACGTCGTTGCCGGCGCCGGCGCTCACCACGTCATCCCTGGAGATAAATTGGGCACCGACATAGCCGGTTCGCACAATATCGGCTTTTGCGGAAACTGATTGCGCCACCATTTGCGCGTCCATCGTCGCGCGATCCCATATCGTGCCATTGGCGAACTGGATCTGCTCAATGCCTGCCGTTCTGCCGCTGTTCTGGCCGTCCAGAAGAATGGACCCTGGGCCGGTCCTGAAACGAAGGCGCAGATTATTGCTATCGAGCACATCACGGGTGAGGATCAAGTCTTCTGGTGCAATGCCTGCGCCAAGAATGAGGGTATCCGTGCCGTCGTCCCAAAATCCGTCCGAGATGCGATCGTCGCCATCGCCCGGATTATAAATGAAGGTGTCGCCATTTCCGCCGCCGATCAGGTCGTCATTGCCCCTTCCGCCAGCGAGCGTATCACTGCCGTTGCCACCGCTGAAGACATCATCGGTGTCGAAGCCGAAAGCCGTGTCATTGCCATTTGTAAACACGGGAGCGGCCAACGCTTCGATATCGCGCACGGTCAGGCTGGTGCCGTCCTGGAAGCGTACTTCCTCAATGGATTGGGCACCGCTCTTGAGCAATTGGTTGCGGAGAATGATTTGATCGCCACCAGTACCAACCGTGATGACGATATCCTGTGGCGCTGCGGCGCTATGGCTGACGGTGATATTCGCCGCTGTGATACCAGCTCCAAACGCCAGCACATCTAGGTCCGATCCGTAACCTGCTTCTTCGATAACGACCGTGCCGTCGCCCAGCGAGAACAGATATACGTCAGACCCGAAGCCACCCTTCAAGGCATCGCCATCGCCACCGGAGAGTGTATCATCATATCGGGTACCAGCGACGGTTTCTCCAATGCCGGTGCCTGACGCGCTGACTCCCGCATTTCTGGCGAAAATAGCTTGCGCGGTAATCTGCCCACGTGACAATATCGTCGTCCCGAAGTCGAATGCTTCGACACCTGCGTGCAAGGTAGCCGCTGCACCGCGCAGATCTAAACGGTCTCCGTTATCGCCCAGCAAGATCGATATATCGATGCTGGAAGAGCTTGCGACGACCTCTACGTCATCAGCGGAAATACCATCTTCAAACTCGATGACATCGAAATCGGGCTCGTCGAGGCCGTTGTCGGATATCTTGTCAATCCCATCGCCTAGACGAAAAATAATCGTGTCACTGCCAGCCCCGCCTTCAATAAAATCGGCTCCCGCCCCCCCTTCAAGATAGTCATCTCCTCCTTGTCCAAACAAGCGGTCCTCGCCCATTTCGCCTAGGAGCCAATCCGATCCACTATTCATTGGATCTGAGGATACACCGTCAGTACCGACGAGCTGATCATCCCCGGAACCGCCCATTAAAACGTTGCCGCTTCCACCTCCTGCGTCGAGAATGTCGTTACCGGATCCACCAAAGAGCCAGTCATCCAACACACCTCCCGTAAGGAGATCATCACCATCTCCGCCGAAAAGATCATCACCGGAATCGCCAGCAAGTAGACGATCATCTCCGCTCCCGCCCCGAATAACATTAGCAACGAAATTTATGTCGGTCTTTGCCGGCCCTTCACGGCTGCCTCCCTCACTACCGGAGAGAAAATCATCGTCAGCGGTCCCAGTTATGCTCGTTTTCGATCCAGTATCAACTGTATCTGCTAATCCAGCAGATCCAAAAAACATTAAACGCTCACCGATACGCCCATTAGCTGACAGATCATACTTGAAACTGACTTTCCCAGCGTCTGCATCACTTGAATTAATTAAGTAGCTGAACCCCCCATCCCAGTCATGCGCATTACGTGTCAGAAGGCCGAGCTCCTGAACCCGCGTTAGGGCCAATATCCAATCCGCAGCAAACACAGAATCTGGTTCCGCTGCGATCATCGCGTTGATTGAAGCCGAAGCAGAAAGATAAGTTCTCAGCCGATCTACGACAGCAAAGTTTCCTAACAAGACATCCAAACCGAAATCTACGTTTGTCAGCGTCTGGCCTAATTCCACATCGTTTGGATCGATGATGTCATTTAAGCTGCTTGACTCTAGATATCCATTTTCAACAGTTTGATAGAATGCCCTCTTCGCGAATATGTCACCACCTACGAATTGGAAGTCTCTGGCAGCCTTCATCACACCATATTCGATTAGGTCAGAGGCTTCCCTAAAGTTAATTTTATTTCCGCTATTGGTTCCATCTAACCAATAAACATACTTCTTGCTACGCATACCGTAAGATCCGGCTTCTATATCACCGGAATTAACAAGTGTCCCACCGATTTGATCGATGATCTGATTCATTGTTTCAGCAGCGGTATCACCCAATTGCCTAGCTACCGCCCGCTTGCCTCCATCTTCCTTCCAGACCGTTGTCACTGCAAACCCATTACTATCAGGGTCATACTCGACGATTGCGCCGGATTTCGGCGTACCCGTAAAAATGCCGCCGATCAGGCCGCCGAGCAAATTACCTAGTAAAGACCCAATAAAAGCGCCGATAATCGGAACAGGAATGACAGTCTGTCCGATGATCGATGTGATTAGGCCTGCACCCGCTGTACTAGTAAGCGCGATGGATCCGAGCGTGCTACCAACAGCAGATCCAAGCTGCTCCCCTACCTCATCCCAGCTACCAATTTTGTTAGCGAGGGTATTACCGGCAAAAGCTGCGGCAATATTACCAAAGTTTGCAGCGTCCAGCCCGTGCAATGCATCCCGACCGGCAACAAGGTTGAGGGCAATAGTCGATACGGTAAAGCTTGCTACACTATTAGCAGCGCTTCCTGGCAACCCCGTAAGTCCAAGTTCGTTGAATAGTTCGGCTGTGATGTATGAACTTATGGCGCTGATGCCTGCATTCCGAATTTCCGCCGGAAATGTCGAAAAAGCATCACTCAGCGCTGTGGACAAGCCCTCTCCGCCGACTACGCCATCTATTACATCCCCAAGATTACTGCCAAGCACTTGCAAAGCGGACGAGTAGACGATACCAGCTAATTGATCCCCGCCAGCAAGAAAACTGCCAAAGGTCGAGCCGAGAGCGCCCCCCAAATCTGAGAATTCGACTACGGAATTATCTGAAAAATGAATATCGGTTGAGGATCCCTTCCCATTAGCATCGAGACTGATCTCAACCCAGAAGCTCGCCCCGTCTTGGGTTATGCGCTTTCTATAAGGTACGCCACCAACCAGATCATACTCTACGTTGCGTTCGGACAATTTGTCATATGCGCCGAAGCCAATCCCGGTTTCAGTAGAATATATCCGAGGCGGTGGCGCATTCGGATCGGAATCCGTGATCGCCTTGATGTATTGAGAAAAAGATTCGCCTAATTCACCGTAGTTTTCGCTGCCGTTGACCGATACTTGACCGTCAATTATCTGCACTTCAAAGCGTTGTCCCACGCCAGAAGCTGTGGCATCACCAGGGAAAGTGATCGTAGCTGTACTCGATCCATCCAAATGAGTGGAAATGACGGCAGACGCTTGAGATGGATCCCGAGCACCTATACCGATAAGCCTTTCGCCAGTTTGTGGATTGTATGATTCGGATCTTGCCTTGCTAGTATTGATAGATCCACCAGATAGCAGATTAGCTGTCAAATCTGCGGGCGGCTTTTTAGCCGTTACTATAATAGTTCCAAATTGGTCGACAATAGCTGGGTCACCCGAGACAATTTCTATATCGGACGAAATGTCCTTATCGCCAATCAAAATTCGGGTTTCTTCACCTACTTTTATGAGATTATAAGAATAAGGCTGGCGAGTGTTGAAATCATAGATGTACCATTCGTCGCGCCCGGCCAACGACCCTGTAATTCCTAGGGCGTCCAACACAGGATTTCCCGCATCAAGAGTCGTAGTTCTTTTTTCGATAACGATCGTCTTCATTTTACCGTCAACGATGTCATGCACAGTACGTGAGGTAGAAACGAACGATACGCCCGTATTAAGAACAGCTCCCCCGTTATAGGAAACACTTACTTCCGCTGTATACTTCGTATATGTGTCTATCGGTGATATAGGATCGTTACTATTGACGGAATCATGGCTTTCAAATTTGAATGCACCGCGAAGAGTAACGTCAGCCTTTCCATTCATGGAGTCCCTATTTTCCCAATTAGAGACGGCTTCTTCGAGAACGCTTGGTAACCCAATTTCTGCTTTTACCCCACTTTTCCAGTCCGTTCCAAAGCTAACAGCTCCGCCCACAACCAACGATGGAATAAATCTTGATATAGTATCGCCATTCTCGGCATTATAGCCGATTATTTTATTTATTAGACTTAGCCTGTCACCAATAGATAAGTTGACGTTTACCCCGACATTATAATCGACTTGTTCTGTCCCGTTACTGCGCGGCGTTCGAAATTCACCAAAGTTAAATGGTATTTGTCCGACAAGCGCACCAAACCACTTGCCAATGGTTGACCCAGCCTCCACATAGTCGATCCATGTGAAATCCGCCCGGTTTTGAGTACTAATACCTTCGTCGCTCATGTCGAATTTCTCCGAAATCGATGTTTAGTCTCTAACCAGGCGATAGCCGAAATGTATATCTGGCACGCCTTGCACGAAAAACACGCTATCTTTATATGTTTTTGGTAATGAATACTTTTCGACGCCCAGTACTTCCACCTCTCGGCAATAAGCGTCGCCAAATTTTTCACAAATAATTTTCATGCCTGGTCGGGAGGCGCTTGTAGCTTCACCTGCATTGCCCTCGATATCATATAGACCTAACGAGCTTGGGGGCCTTTGGCCGACCAAAGTGACCCATCCCCGAGCCACGCTCTCTCTGGGATCTGCTGGCCCGCTAGGCGGCGTGTCACTTTCGGATGCATGAGAGCGAACCCCTGCTGCTGCGCGTCGCCATTCCTGTGGGGTTGGCAATCGATAGCGATGCCCCGCTTTTTTACTTATATATCTAAGGTAGCAGTCAAAATCATCTGGCGTAACGCCCGTCAGGGGAATGTCGTCTGCCAGATTTTGAGTTTGAGCAATTTCCTTATTGAGCGAGTTTCGGGGCTTTCGACAACCAAATTCCGATGTCGCTTTACTATAATCTTTCCAGGTCACTTCATACCGAGCTATAAAAAACGCAGTGTTTTCGGCATTTTCTGATAATATGTATGCAAGCTCCGGACAATCCGGACAGTCCCTTGTAAATTTTGGTTCGGGATGTGTCGACGCAGCGCACGCGGGCAAAACCAAGATTGCGAAAATGATCCTAGACTTGATCAGCGCGTTTTTCACGCTTTGCTCTCCAGTCGCTTTTTCAGAGCCTCCACCAAATCGTCACCAAAGCTTTCGGTCAGACAGACCACCTCGGCAACATCATTTGATCGATCTGTTTTGATCATTTTTAGCGGCGTGCTTTTAAATCTTCCAGTTACCAAATCTGCAAAAGCAAGATTTATCTGGTTATTTTCATCGGATGCAAAAGGAAAGACCATATCCATTATCCAATGAATTTGCCCACTGGACCATTCTTTTATTGTTAATAACTTTTTCTGACCTTCTGTCGGCGTTGTTATCTGCCTATCGACATCATCAGAAACTCTAGCCCATATGACAGCGCCAATCACGTTACTTCCGTCTCGAAATATTATAACTTGATTGGCGACTATTGGTGGTAGGACGTGACCTACTATGGACGTCAATGCTCGATCGGAATATTCGGGAGACTGACTCATGAGCCACACGACCTCTCCAAGCATATGGCTAACGGTTACATTTTGAGTTGAATCGGTCACGGGGATTCCTGCCAAAATTATTGAATGGGCCTTTATGATATCAGTTATAGAAACTATCTTTCGCGTGCCGCCTCTTGCGCCGCTTCATCGATTGGGCTGATCAGATAACTTAAGATGCTACGACGTCCTGTCCTGATGTCGACCGTGGTCGCCATACCTGGGCTCAAGGAAATAGCCTCTGCCTTGTTCTGCCTTGAGCGATCTAGGCGAATGCGAGCCGGGTAGACGAGACCGAGCTTCTCATCCTCTATCGCGTCAGAACCCAGACTTTCTACGTATCCAGCTACGGTGCCATAACGCGTGAACGGGAAGGCCTCTAATTTGACGGCCACAGACTGGCCTTCCTTTACGAAGCCCACATCCTTGTTGAGGATTTTCACCTCGGCGACCAACGAACCGCCTTTCGGCACGATTACCATGATAGGCTTGGTCGGTTCGACAACGCCGCCGATCGTGTGAACTGATAACTGGGTGACCGTGCCATCGACGGGTGCGAGCAGGCGTTGCAAGCTGCTGCGTTGACGGCTCTTGATCAGTTCCTCCCGCCGAAGCCTGACGTCGGCTTCCGCTTTCGCGAGATCAGTCAATATCTTTGCGCGCGCTTCGGCCTTGCTCTGCGCCATCACGCTCGATGCGCCGGAGGATTGGGCCTCAGCCTTTCGTGCCGTCTCCAACGCAGCTTCCCGATCGCGGATCGTCGCAAAGCGTTGCCTTCGCATCTCGATGACCTTTAGCTTGGCCGCGTACCCTTTCGCGAGCAGCCCTTCATAGGCTTGAAGCTGTTCATCGATGAGAGGAATAGTCTCCGTCAGCTTGGCCGCTTGGACCAAGGCTTCGGAACGGGCAGCGCGGGCCGCTTGTATGTCCGCTGAACGACCAGAAGCTGATGCCTCGATTCCGGCCAGTTCGGCGGCCGCCAGAGCCCGTTGCGTCACAGCTAGCTGGGGTACCGTTCCCTTCGGTGAAACGAATTTGAGGCCGTGGCCGTCCAACGCAGACAACACGGCGTTTGCGCGGGCTATATCGAACAGCGCTGTTTGTAGCGCAGACTCCGCCTGAACCGCTTCGGCCGCAGAGACGGTCGGATCAAGTTCCACCAGTACCTGTCCTTTGCGGACGGCCTGGCCATTGCGGACGAGAATGGATCGGACGATCCCGGCCTCAACGGGCTGTACAAGCTTAACATTGTCCGCGGGTATCAAGCGGCCAGACGCCGACGCCACCACATCGACCTTGCCGAAGGTAAGCCAGAGCGCCGTCAGCACCAGCCCTATGAGCAAAACCCAAGTGGTAGCCCTGGCTGTTGGGGATACGGGGCGCTCAATAATCTCAAGAGCAGCGGGAAGGAAGCTGATTTCATCCACACGGGTGAGGGACTTTGCCCGCTGTTTCTCGTCGGCAAGCGCTGCGCGGACGATATCCCAATGTTTGGTGAGCGCGTTCATGCCGCACCGTCCCCCATACCCATTTGTCGCCGGTGCAGGCTCGCATAGCGGCCGCCCTGCCGGAGTAGATCGTCATGGGTACCAACCTCCACGACCTGGCCCTTCTCAAGTGTCATGATGCGGTCGCATTGCCGGATCGCCGAGAGCCTATGTGCGATGATCAGCACCGTGCGTCCTCGTGCCATCGCACGCAGGTTGCGCTGGATGATCTCTTCGCTTTCCGCGTCGAGCGCCGAGGTAGCCTCGTCAAGGATGAGGATACGCGGCTGCGTAACAAGCGCCCGCGCAATGGCAAGCCGCTGCCTCTGTCCACCAGACAGATTGACGCCCCGCTCTTCAATGATGGTATCATAGCCCTGTGGCAGGCCCACAACGAACTCATGCGCGCCTGCAAGTTGGGCAGCGGCCATGACCTGTTCGAGCGGCATGGCAGGGTGGGCGAGCGCGATATTCTCGCGGATCGAGCGGTTGAACAGGAGGTTCTCCTGAAGAACCACGCCGATCTGCCGACGTAACCATGCCGGATCGATCTGCGCGATATCCACCCCGTCGATCAATATCCTGCCCGCTGCCGGCGTGTAGAGCCTCTGCAAAAGCTTGGTCAGCGTGGATTTACCAGACCCCGAAGAACCGGCGATGCCCAGTGTTCCGCCCGCAGGTAAATGAAAATTGATATCCTCCAGCGTCCATGGACCATCGAGCCCATAGCGGAATTTGACGCCTTCAAAGCGCACTGTGCCCTTAATTTCCGGTAGCGCGATGCGAGAGCCCGCGCCGGGTTCGACCGGCTGATTGAGAATGTCGCCGAGCCGGTCGATGGATAGGCGGACCTGCTGAAAATCCTGCCAAAGTTGCGCCATGCGGATGACGGGGCCGGATACGCGCTGGGAGAACATATTGAATGCGACGAGCGCGCCCACTGTCATGACGCCCGCAATTACCTCACGGGCACCAAAGAAGAGGATGGCCGCCAAGCTCAGCTTCGATATCAGCTGGACCGTCTGGCTGCCTGTATTGCCCAGGTTGATAACGCGCTGATTGGCGGCGCTGTAGCCGGCAAGTTGCCGCTCCCATCGTTCCTGCCATTGCGGTTCGACTGCGGACGCCTTGATCGTCTGCATACCCGATACGCTTTCAACGAGGAGAGCATTATTGGCCGAGCCGCGCTCGAACTTTTCGTCGAGGCGGCGGCGGAGCGGCCCGGTCACAAGCAATGAAACAACGACATAGGCCGGAATGGTGGCGGCGACTATCCAGAACAGCGTCAGGGAATAAATCCACATAGCTATCAGGAAGACGATCGTGAATGCCGGGTCGATCAGAACAGAGAGGGAAGCGTTGGTGAGAAATTCGCGGATGGATTCAAGCTGGCGAACCCGCGTTACCGTGTCGCCGACACGGCGGCCTTCGAAATAGGACAGAGGGAGTCCCAGCATATGCCGGAACAGCTTTGAACCTAGCTCAACATCGAGCTTCTGGCTGGTTTCGGAATAAAGCCGCGTTCGCAGCCAGCCAAAGACCACTTCCCAAATCGAAACCGCGACGAAGCCGATCGAGAGGACCTGAAGCGTCGCCAGGGTGTTGTGGACCAGCACCTTGTCGATGACGTTCTGGAAAAACAGCGGCGCTGCCAAGCCAAGAAGGTTCAATGCCAGAGTGATAAGCAATACTTCGCCGATCAATTTCCGGTAGCGTACGATCTGGGGAATGAACCAGCGGATATCGAAACGCCCGGCAGCCCCGCCCACGCTCTCGCGCGTAGTGAGCAATATAACCTCGCCTGACCACAACTCGTCCATGGTATCGCGGGACAGCTTTTCCACGCTCTGGCCTGATCGCTGCACCAGCACTTCGGTTTCGCTGGCGCGTCCGATCAGGAACCAGCCTTCGGGGCCATTGGCCAGCCCGGGCAGAGGTAGGCGCGCAAGCTTCGCGAAATCAGCTTGGACCGCCCGAGCCCGAACGCCATCCTGACGCTTGGCAAGCCTGAGAATATCCTCGGTACTTACCGGATCATCATGCCCCAGTTCGTGGCGAAGCTGGGAAGGATCGACGGCAATTTTATGAACGGCGAGCAACGTGGCCAGCGCAAGCAGGCCTTCCTCTGGATCGCCGGCAATCATGGCCGCATAACCCTCACTGATACACCCCCGATTCGACGCACCGCCCCAGGTGAGTCAAATTCAAGTTTTCATGAGCTACGGTTTGATGCAAGGGCATTTGCGACGGAACGATATGAATTATTGAAATAGATCAATCCATTACGGTTCTATTACGGTGAACACGTCGATAACCATTTCAACATTTTCGAGCTTTGCAAGAAGCCTCTTGCCGTTACTTATTTCAGATGGAATCGCGATTGCCAACGCGACAGGTCTTTTCGGGTTTCGATTATGTTCCCCGCTTCGATCCGCGCGGTTCAAGACCGACCAAAGGCACTTCGATCATGATCTGCCCAAGCCCGTGCTTCTGCAAATACTGACTTCAGGTAATGACGCCCCGGCGGAGCCGGTCGCGCTCTATACTGCCGCCTCTTTCGGCAGCACCCAGACCCCATGGGTCTGGTCCTCGCGGTAACGATCGCTGGCGCGCTGCGGATCTCGCGATCCGCATGTGCAGTCGCCGTGCTGCCTGGCACGGCGGCGCTTTTTTAGAGCCCCTCCCAGAACGCGGGAGTAGGCGGCGCTCCCTCCTAGGCCCTTCGCGGCCGCCGGCAACCCGCTGCGCTGCGCTTGCGGGTGCTCCACTGCCGTTTCGCCCTTGCGGTGCCTGCGCCCGCCGGGGCGGGCCTCTCCAGTCGCGTTTCGCCGCCCACCCCCGCTTTCGGGGAGGCTCATGTTTTTGGGCAGGCAGGAGGACAGGACATGGCTCGTACCACCAGCGTTCGCGCAAGGTCGGGGCGTCGCACCGAGGACGCTCAGCCCGAACGGATCAATCTCTATGACGAGGTGACGGCCAAGATCGTCGCCCAGCTTGAGGAGGGGCGGTTTCCATGGGTCCAACCTTGGGCAGCGTCTGGCACGGACATGGCGCAGGGCGCGCTCGCTCCAGGCCTGCCGCGCAACGCGCTGACGGCCCGATGCTATTCGGGCGTCAACATCCTGATCCTGTGGGGCGCAGCCATCGAAAAGGGCTATCCTTCCCAAAGCTGGCTGACCTTCAAGCAAGCACGGGAAGCAGGCGGATGCGTATGCAAGGGCGAGAAGGGTACGACCGTCGTCTATGCTGACCGCTTCACCCCCGAAGCGGAGAAGGAAAAGGCAAGGACGACAAGCGAAGACGCCAAGTCGGTCGCCTTCCTCAAACGCTTTACCGTCTTCAACCTGTCGCAATGCGAAGGGCTGAGACCCGGCCTTGCCGCCGAACCCGCGCCCCTGCCCGAACGGCAAATCGTGCCCGTTGCCGAGTCTGTGATTGCAGCCAGCGGCGTTGATTTTCGTATTGGCGGGGACAAGGCTTTCTACATGCCATCGCTGGACTTGGTGCAGGTGCCGCCCCAGCCCGCATTCTATCAGCAGATCAACTATTACCGGACCTGCCTGCACGAACTGACCCACGCGACCGGCCATCCCTCGCGCCTAGACCGTAATCTCAAGAACGGCTTTGGCAGCAAGGATTATGCCCGCGAGGAACTGATCGCCGAAATGGGATCGGCCTTCCTCTGCGCCGCGCTCGGCATCGTGCCGACCGTCCGCCATGCCGACTATATCGGCTCATGGCTGGAGGTCCTGCGCGAGGATAATCGTGCCATCTTCCGCGCCGCAGGCGCGGCCAGCAAGGCGGCGGAATGGCTCCTGTCGCGCCATCGCGCGGCAGCCCAAGACCTCGACATTACAATCGACATGATGGCCGTGGACGCGGATGAGGACGAAGGCGGGGCGGTGGTCCCGGCGCAGACTTGCGCCGCGCTGCAAAGGAGGGCGGCATGATCCTCCTGACCCCAGACCTACGCTATGCCCTGCGCGCCAATGCCATAAGCAGCGCCGCCGCGCAGGCGCAGGACAAGCGGTGCGATCCGGCCCCGGTCGTCAAATTCTTCAATCCGCTGGGCGCTGGCACATGGCTTGCGACCGAACTCTACAATGATGGCGATACCCTGTTTGGCCTCGCCGATCTTGGTTTCGGCTGCCCGGAAATGGGCGTTTTCTCGCTGAGCGAAATCCAGAGCGTCCGTCTGCCTTATGGGATGCGGATCGAGCGAGATTTGGGCTTTTGCACCCCCCATCCCCTGTCCCGCTGGGCCGATACCGCCCGGCGCGCCGGGTCGATCATCCATGCCGAGCAGCTTTTGATCCGCGCCCCGACCGGCGCGGCTCCCGACCTTCCGACCGATCCCACCCACGGGACGGCAGGATGACGCGCGGCGCGTAACGCCGCATTTCCGTAAAGCCGGACCGCCCAACTCGCAAAAGAATGACGGCCCGGCACTCACAAGGAGTGACACCCATGAAACTCGATTTTATCCCGTTGAGCAAGCTGTCCATCAGCAAGACCAATATGCGCTTCGCCAAGACGGCCCCCGATGTGTCGGATATCCTGCCGACCGTGCGCAGGCGCGGCGTGATCCAGCCAATCATCGTGCGCCCCAATTGTGCGCCTGACGCATATGAGATCGTGGCGGGAAGCCGTCGCTTCCATGCCGCGCTGATCGTCGCGGAAGAGAAGCGCGCCATGGGCGACGCCGACAGCGAAGTCGCCGCGATCCCCTGCGCCATCCTTGAGGATGGCGACGACGCCGATGCGGTCGAAGCCTCGATGATCGAGAATATGGCGCGGCGCGATGCCGACGAGGTAACGCAATGGGAAAGCTTCACCCGGCTGGTGAAGGAAGGCCGCAAGCTGGGCGACATCGCCGATACTTTCGGCCTGCCCGAACTCACCGTGCGGCGGGTGATGGCGCTCGGCAATCTCCTGCCGCGCATCCGGCAGATGTATGCGAAGGACAATATCGACCGGGCGACCGTCCGCCACCTCACCCTCGCGTCGAAAAGCCAGCAAAAGGCATGGCTGGCGCTGGTGGACGACGAGGACGCCTATGCGCCCACCGGCTCCCAGTTGAAGGGCTGGCTGTTTGGCGGCCAGTCGGTCGGCACCCGTCATGCCCTGTTCGATATCGAGGCAAGCGGCCTTGTCACCATTGCTGACCTGTTCGGCGACGACCGCTATTTCGCCGATGCCGATGCTTTCTGGGACGCGCAGAACGCCGCCATCGAGGCCCGACGCGAGGACTATTTGGACGAGGGATGGAATGACGTCGTCATCCTGTCTCCCAACGACTATTTCTCAGTCTGGGAACATGTGCAATCCAGCAAGCGCAAGGGCGGGCGCATCTATGTAGAGGTGCGCGCAACCGGCGAAGTCACGTTCCATGAAGGCTATCTGACCCGCAAGGAGGCCGCGCGTATCACCAAGGGTGATCCCGGCGGTGCGGGCATGAAGGTCGCGCGTCCCGAAGTCACCTCGACCATGGCGACCTATATCGACCTCCATCGCTATGCCGCCGTGCGCGCGGCGCTGACCGGCTTTCCCGCCGTGGCGCTGCGACTGATGGTCGCCCATGCCATTGTCGGATCGCATCTGTGGAGGGTGCAGGCCGAACCCCAGAGCTGCCGCAACGATTGCGTAGCCGAAAGCCTCGAAAATGCGCTGGGCGAGGCGGATTTCGACCAGATGCGGCGCAAGGCGCTTGGGCTGCTCGGCTTTGGCGCGGAGGAACCCACGCTGATCGGCGGCAATGGCGATGAACATGGGGTCGTTGGCGTCTTTCTGGCCTTGCTCGATCTCGATGACGCGCAGGTAATGGACGTTATCGCCATCGTCATGGGCGAGAGCCTCGCCAGCGGCAGCGCCGCCGTCGATGCGGTAGGCCTGCATATCGGCGTCGACATGGCCGACTATTGGCAGGCGGACGAGGCGTTCTTCGAGCTGCTGCGCGACCGCGAGATATTGGGGCATCTCGTGGCGGACGTGACCGATCCCGCCGTCGCCGCCGCCAATGGGCAGGAGAAGGGCAAGACCCTGAAGGCCATCATGCGCGATGCGCTCGACGGCACCAATGGCCGCGAGAAGAAGGACCGCTGGGTGCCGCGCTGGATGCAGTTCCCGCCCGCTGCCTATTCGGCGAGGGGCGGGGTCGGACCGGTCGATGCCCATGCCAAGGTCGTCGCCGCGTTGGCGATCCATGACGCCCCCCAACCCGATCCCGATGCCCCCGGCAGCATCTGCCCGCTGCCCAACGAGACGGAGGAAGGGACGCAGCGTCTTGCCGCCTGATTGTCTCCTGCGGGCGGCGGTTAGCCGCCGCCCGCTCTTTCCCCGCCACCTTGGATTTCATCGAAAATCGGGCGCGCCGCCCCCGTTCCGGCGACGGCGCGCCTATTGGGAGTTTCATCATGGTCGATCGTGTTTCGCTTTCCATCACCATCGGCGGCGACCTCGCCGCCGCCCTGCGCGACGATCTGGTCGCCTGCATCCAGAGCGAGGGTCTGGCCCTCGATTATGACGGCGAGGATTTCGGAGCGGAGGATTTTCCCGCCGATCGCCCGCTCTGTCTCTACGCCCATGAAGTCGCATGGGGGCGGGCCGACGAACTGGAAGGCTTCTGCGTGGAGCAGGGGCTGCCCTTCGCGCGCTGGTCGGGCGGCTACGCCGCGCAGTTCGGCCCGGAACGCGCCGTCTTCACCGGTGCGGGCCAAGTGGCCCTGTTCGCAGCCGATGAGGACGGCAATCTGATGATCGACCGCGACCGGGCCGAACGGCTCGGCAGCTATGAGGCGATCATCGCCCATTTCGTCGCAGGCGACCCTGCCGTGCCGCCGCTGCGCTTCCTGCCCTGAAAAATCGGCCGCGCCCCGACCCCGCCAGGCGGGCCGGGGCGCGGACTTCTGTATGTCGTTCCGCGCCGGAACCAGCGCTTACGGCCGAGATGGATATTGCGAAAATTGCCGTGATCGGCTATGATGATTGCATCAGCTTTGGGCTGCGGTCGGTTCGATTCCGTTACTTCTTGTGTGTGCGGTTCTGCTCCTGCTGTTCCTTCTTCTCAACTCCGTGCCCGATCAGGGGCCAGATGCAGAAGGGACACACAGCATGAACATAAACAGGAACTTCAATAATAGCCTCGTCGGCTCTGCCTTCAACGGCATCAGCCTTGGTTTTATCGGTAGCGCAGCCTGCACAATCAGCCCCCCGCGCGCGGAAATGCCGGGGGGCTTTTTCTTCGCTCTCTCAGTGGAGCGGTTGGACACGGACCCGGCCGTCAGTCCAGCTGGCACCAATCAGGCTTGGTCTTGCCGCGCGGCCACCATCGCGCATCCCCCGACTCGACAAGGCGGGTGGCAAGATCATGCCCGCCATGTCGCACGGTCGCGACCGTGCGATTATAGCTGCGGCCGACCCGCGTGAAGCGGATCGATCGTCCCGCGATCATCGTCGTCAGGCGCGCCTTGGCGGCCTCGCCCCTGCGGCGCTCGGCCGGACAGAGGGCGCGCTGCGCCTGCGTCTCCGGGGCGTCGATCCCCGCGATGCGGATACGCTCGCCGCTCGTCAGGCGGAAGGTGTCGCCATCGGTGACAGTGCGCACGGTCCCCGTCGCAACACGCGCGTCGGGCACCCTGGCCAGGGTGGCGGGCGCGGCGGTGGCAGCGAGCGCCAGCAGGACAAAGCGCGCGCGACAGTGCCAGGGCGGATTGGCGCGCGAGGCGAGCGCCAGGAGAAAAGGGACGATGGGCATGTCCCGCGCTTGGCCCAGCGGACGGCGCCTGTCGAGCCCGGCCGTCGAGCGAGGCGCGGCTCGATTCCCGCCCTGGTCTTCGCCATTCCAGGCGCAATGGAAAGCGTACCGGTCGGCATGATATTCCAGGGTCGCAACCCCTTGCAGCCCTTTGCCGGTTGAAGTGCGTTGACCTGGCAGCGTCTCGGGTGCCCCGCAAAAACCATCGGTCCGCTCCAATTTCCCCGCCGTTCCGGCTCCTCGCGGGCGCTTCGCTACAAATTGAAGACGGCCCTCCGGTCCTCCGCTCATGTCGCTCCGGCCTTCGGTTCGGGGGCACCCAGCGCGCGGCCTCACGGTCCGCACGCCCGGCGGATCGGCCGCAGGGGCATCACGACCCAAGGAGATTACACATGCCAGCCATCGGTTACGTGCAGCGCCTCGACAATGGCGGTTTCAAGGGCATCCTCAAAACGCTCGCAGTCCGCGCCGAAATCGAGATCATCCCCAACCGGGGCAAGACCGGCGACCAGCCCGACTATCGCATCCTCTCGGGCGGCTCGGAACTGGGCGGCGGCTGGATCCGCACCGGCGAGGTCTCGGGCCGCGAATATATCCGCGTCGCCATGGCGGCACCGGAACTCGGCGCGCGCACCATCTACGCCAATCTCGGCCGTGCCGCCGGGCAGGACGACGAGGACAGCTACGCCCTCATCTGGAACCCCGACGTCTGAGGCGGAACCTCCCCGCGCCTGGCGGCGCGGGGCAAAGCCTCGCCCAAACACTTGATCGGTCGGCGCGCAGGCGTCCGGCCGATCGGCCTGGTTGGCGCCCGTCGCGCGGGAACGACGATGAAGCCGGCGTGGCGACGAAAGGAACGGCAAGTCTGCGGAAGCGCCGGCTATGCCGGCGGCGCATCATTGGAGAAGAGGGTGGTGGCACGTCGAGACCCTCCCATCGTGACGGGCGGCGGCGCGGCTTTCAAGGCTCGCAGGTTCCCCCCAATTTGGCTTCACCAAATCGGCTCCCCCTAGCGCCCGCTTGCGCGGCGCCGGCTTGCGCGCGGCCGCCCTGACAGCCTTCCGGCGCCCGTCCCTCCCTGCCGGTCCCCGATCTTGGGGACGCAAGCACAAGGAGATTTTCCCATGAGCATCGTTCAGCCCATTGCCCTTGCATCGGATCGCGTGATGACGGCCCTGATCGCAGGGCTTGAATTGGAATTTGGCCGTGGCGCAGGCGAAGCGCTGGCGTCCCGCTTCATGGAAGCCGAAGATATCGATATTCACTGGGATGCCCGCAACGAAGAGCGCTGGATCGGCGCCTATGGGAGCCAAGAGGGCTACGTCGAACTCGACCGGATCGCGGCGACGGGCTTCCTGGACGGGCCCTGGTTCGTCGCACTCTTCATCGTCGATGGCGATGGCAATGCCCACGGTATGCTGAGCTGCCGGAAATGTGCATCTGCCGATGCAGCGGCTCTTGCCTTCGCGCAGACGCGATGAGGCCAGCCGGACCGGGGCGCCTGGCGGCGCCCCGGTTCTCGCCTTGGCGCGGATACGGAAAAGCGTATCCGCGCCAAGGCGAGAATCCGTATATACGCAGTCACGACGATCCTGCATGCGCTCGAAGCGCAATTGCTGAAAAACGTGGATAAGCTAATCCTGAAGCACGGCAATGGAGGTTCAAGCTAACCCGGCAGGCGATCAGTCGATGTCTTCGTCTTGCATGTTGCGAAACCCCGCCGGAATGGAATGGGTGTCGTAGCGGATGCTATCGACCCGTATGCGCCACACATCGTCATCACCCAGTCTGAGCGCAGGCCCAGGTTGCTCGATGGGGTCGAGCGGATCAAACAACGCGCCGAACCAGCTATCCTCGTCGAAGGGACGCTCGACGGCTGCCTCTTGATCCTCCGCTCTCAGCGGCCGGAAAGCGACGACGTCGCGGTCCTGCCGATCGGCCTCATCGGCGTCTTCGTCTGCCCGGGCCTCGCGGAAGTGGAAATGACGGATCGTACGGGCGACTTCCTCCTCCGCGCCCTCGACCGAAGCCGAATCAGGAAACAGCACGACGTTGTTGGCCGATTCCGTGATCTGCGCCGACCCGAATATGATGCCATCGATCGCAGGCTCGGTTTGCGACCAGAGATATTCCGCAATGACCTGCGTCGGCAGATAGTCAAGCGTCTCGCGGCCGGGAATGATGGCCCGGCGGATTTCGGCATGAAAGCCCTGCATGAAGGCCGTGTAGGCCATCTGCTGCGAATAATGCGGGTCGAAATAGCTCAATGGCTCAGGCTCGCGGTCGAGCAAGGTCAGATCGAGCACTGTCAACGGACGCAGTATTTCGAAGCGACCCACTATCGCATGACCCCCGACCGGCGTCCGTAGCTCGGCGACACAGGTATCGCGGTCGAACGATCCGTAGAAGACGCTGATCCCGGCCGCGTTCATGCGGCCAGCCCCTGCGATGCCCGGTGCCGGCGCGCCAAGTTGGCGAAGTCGCTCCTGGTAGATGGATATCTGGGTATTCCGGTCATTCGCCGCCCGCCCCCGGAAGATGTGACTATGTTCGGTGCCTGGGCCGATCGTCCGCACAGCGCCGCCCGGTGGCCATTCGCCCCGCAGCACCGGGCCGAATATCTCGTTAAGCACCTGTGCGCTCTGATCGAGGAAGAAGCGACGATGATGCTTGATCTCGTCGCAGAAGCCCTTCCAGCTGCGGCCGAACCAATCATCTTCGGCGTCGAGTATCGTGTAGCTATCGGAGGTGTCGTCATACCAGTCGAACCCGCCGTCGTTCACATAATGGCGGCTGCGCTCTGCCAGGATCGCAACCAGTTCGCTGCCGATGGCCTCGTCAAACCCCTGAAGCATTTCGGTCAAAAGGCAGCTGGGGTATTCACCATCTGGCGCCCAGTCGGGATTGCCGTCCCGCACGACATAGCCTGCCGGAGCCTGCCCCACGACCATCTCAAACGAGTGTTTCACCCGGGTCGCGAGGTCTTCGAGAGAGATGGCCCGCCGTCGAAACCCGCAGAAGCTGCAAGTCCGGGCTGGTTGCTCCTGCCTGATCTCAGCTCTGACGACCGGCTCACCGATACAGTGCCAACAGACCCGGCGCGTCATCGTAGATCGAGAAGGGCGGTAACGGTCATCGCGCCATCTCATCATCGGCTACGGCGCACGGCAAGAACTTTCCGTCCTGATGAGACCGCTGCCCGTTGCATCCCGCCGGCGGTCACGGGATAACCGCTGATTGATCTCTCCGTCTGGTCGTCGTCCCGGCTGCACGGCCTGCGTTCGATGGACCTATCTGCCCGAAAACCGGCTTCGCCTCTCCAGGCGGGTCGCAACCCTGTCGCCGGACCTATTTTCCGCCGCCGGCAAGCCGGCTTTGCATCGCGAGACAAAATAGCTCCGGTGCCAAGGTCCTGCGCGTGTGCTCCGGCCTTTCAGGTGCGCCACCCTTCGTTCCGGCCCTGTCATGCCCATCGAGGCCGCGACAGGCGCGGGTTCGAAGACAGGAGTAGACATCATGGCAATCATCGGCACTTTCACCAAGACCGCAGACGGGTTCGCGGGCACGATCAAGACGCTGACTCTCAATGTCAAGACGACCATCCGCCCCAGCACCAAGGATAGCGAGAAGGCGCCCGACTACCGCATCTATGCCGGAACCGCCGAATTCGGCGCTGCCTGGGCCAAGCTTTCCGCAGCCGGGTCGGACTATCTGAGCTGCAAGATCGACGATCCCAGCTTCCCGGCGCCGATCTACGCCAGCCTGGTGGCGGCCGACGACGGCGAAAACTTCTCTCTCATCTGGTCCCGCTGACGCGGCAGACCCGCACCCCGCATAGCGGGGTGCGGGTTGAAGCCGTCCCTGCGCAAGCGCTGGGACATCTACCGTGAGAGGGATAACGCTCTCCCGACCAAAGGACTTCCGCCAACGCTCTGCGCTGCCAGCCTTCTCGCGAAAGGAGCGAGACGCGATGGCGACAGGCGCGGCGACGGCAAGAAGGGATTACTGCGACTATGCGCAAGCATTCCTGTCATATTCGCCGGCCTACCGAGCAGGCTACGCTACCATTGCCGCGCTGGACCGACAGGCAAAGGAGGACTTTGCCCGGTCGTGGGGCCTTCGCTTTCCCCTTTGATCCCGACATACCGCCCAAGAGGCGACCCGCCTTGTGGGATCCGGCGGCAGCCGCTTGCGTCGTGATCATCGACCCAGGGCCTGATTTCCCGGTTCCGCATGCGCTGCCTGGGATCCAGCAGCTGGGGCAAGCCGAGGATGGCACCCATGCCGCCCTGTTTGCAAGCGGACGCACGATCCGCCTGTGGCTGCGCGGCCCCCAGCGCGGCCTGCATCGCGAACCCCGCACAGCATTCCATCTGCCGGACGATCCGCTGTTCGATGGGCGACTGCGCGCCACCGCCCATGCCCGCCTCTGGCTTGGGGGAACAGGCGGATCGGCCACCTCGCAAAGCGATCTGTCGCCCTTCCAGGCCGCGCGCTTCGACCTGATGCTCTGCCTGCTCGACGCGCATGTCGCCGGCGTCACGCTACGAGAGTTGGCGTATCTGGCCTATCCGGCGATGCCGGATCTGTCGTCGGCGCTATGGAAGGCTTCGAGCGAGCGGCGCGGCACCCATCGCCTGCTCACCCAAGCAATAGGCCTGCGAGATGGCGGCTATCGGGACTTGCTCCGGGCGGGCTGAATCGGGCTATCCCGCACCAACAGCACGCCCCGCCCAGACAAGCCCCAGTGACATGTCTTCGCGCCATGCCTCCAGGACAGTCCCAGATCAAAAGCCAGGGGGGGGTGACAATTTTCGCCCGCGCTTTTGCCACTCCGTTCGAGCCTCCACTGTTCGCCATTCTCGCCAGCGACACCCCAGGGCCGGTCAGCCATGCCAGCCCCGACGCTGGAGACCGATATGGAACGCGACTTTGCGGTCGTCACGCCGCGCTATCTGCGAACCCCCGACGCTGCCCTGCATCTGGGCCTTTCGCCCCGCACGCTGGAAAAGCATCGCTGCTTTGGCACCGGCCCCGTCTTTCGCAAGCTGGGCGGACGCATTGTCTATGCGCTGGTCGATCTTGAAGCCTGGGCCGAAATCGGCACCCGGCGCTCGACCTCCGATCCGGGACGCGGCACTGTGCATCCTGCCAAGCGGATCGACCCCGGCGCGCCGGTGCGGCGCTAGCATGATGCCCGCTTCGCCCGACCGGGCGCAGGACCGGCAACTCGACCTTTTTCGCGCGGTCCGCGGTGACATTGCGCCGCGCGACGCGCAGGACCTCATGTCCTGGCCCTTTTTCAGTCTCGCCAAGTCCAAGCGCATCGCCCCTATCCATTTCAGGATGGGCGATGTCACGATCGCGGTGGAAGCCACCCATGAGCATGGCATGGCGACGATCTGGGACGCCGATATCCTCATCTGGGCCGCCAGCCAGATTGTCGAGGCCCGCGATATGGGGCGTCCGACCTCCCGGCTGATGGCGACCAAGCCGCACGAATTGCTCAGTTTCATCGGCCGGGGCACCGGCGGCGACCATTATGACCGGTTGAAGGCCGCGCTCGACCGCTTGCAGTCGACCACCGTCGCAACCTCGATCCGGCAAGCGCATCAACGCCGTCGCCATCGCTTCTCCTGGATCAACGAATGGAAGGAGCGGCTCGACGAAAACGGTCGGCCACTCGGCATCGAGATGATCCTGCCCGACTGGTTTTATGCGGGCGTCCTCGATTCCGGGCTCATCCTCACCATAGATCGCGCCTATTTCAAACTGACCGGCGGCATGGAGCGCTGGCTCTACCGCCTAGTCCGCAAGCATGGCGGACGGCAGGTCAATGGCTGGAGCTTCGAGGTCGGCCATCTGCACCTCAAGTCCGGCATGCTGATCCCAAGACGGCGCTTCCTCTTCAAGTTGCGCGGCATCGTGCATGCGCAATCGCTGCCCGGCTATGTGCTGGCGCTCCAGACGATTGCCGACAAGGAGATGCTGAATTTTCGTCCCGTGCTGGACGATCCTTTCGACCTGGCCCTGCGCCGGGTGCGCCATTGCCGGGGGCAAAAGCGATGAAAAAACTCGGCCTATCGGGAACACCGAAACTCGGCCTATCGGGAACGCAAAGTTCGGCCTATCGGGAACGCATTTTGCCCGCAAAGCCGCAGAAATGCGCGGCTTTCTGGCCCCTTAACAATGCTAATAGAGAATCCTACGGATTCTTACTAACCTGGGCTGCGCCCGCGAGCGCCGATGCGCCGTGCAAATCGCTGCGTGCGACGCGGCGCAGGACGGCGACGAGGCCGCGCGCCACAGGCGGAACGAGGCGACGGCCATGATCGTCGCCCTGCTCAACCAGAAGGGCGGCGTCGGCAAAACGACGCTCGCCCTCCATCTCGCCGGACATTGGGCACATGAGGGCGCGCGCGTCTGCCTGATCGATGGCGATCCACAGGGTTCAGCGCTGGACTGGTCGGAACAACGCGCCCAGTCGGGCCTGCCCCGTCTGTTCGGCGTCATCGGCCTTTCCCGCGAGACGCTTCACCTGGAGGCACGGGTGCAGGCTGCCAGCGTGGACCATGTCGTCATCGATGGCCCGCCGCGTGTCGCCGGCCTGATACGCGCGGCGCTGATCGCCGCCGACCTGGCGCTTATCCCGGTGCAACCATCGGCACTCGACGGCTGGGCATCGGCCGAGATCGTGGCGCTGGTGCGCGAGGCCCGCAGCTACCACCCCGCGCTCGAAGCCCGCTTCGTCCTCAACCGCTGCGATCCTCGCACACGGATCGCCCGTAGCACGCGAGCAGGGCTTGCCGACCAGCAGCCATCTTTGCTCGGCCCCGGCATTGCCCAGCGCATCCTCTTCGCCGAGGTGATGGCGCAAGGCCGTCTGGTGTTCGAAAGCGATCCGGGCGGCGTCGCTGCGCGCGAGGTCGCTGCCCTCGCGTCCGCGATCGGGACTTTGGACCGATGAAGAAGATGCCGACACAGGCGGGCACAGTGACGGACACCGTGGCGGGCTTTGCGACCCGGCCCGGTGCCGCCGAGCGCTGGATCCGCCAAGCTGCACCCAGCGCATCCGACGCCGCCGCCTTGTTCAGCGCCCGGCTCACCATCGATGTGACGCCCGCCATGCGCCAGCGCCTCAAGCTCGTAGCGGTCACCCGCGGCACTACCGTCGCCGATCTTATGCGCGCGCTGATCGACGCGCATTTTCCTGAAAATTCTGAGGAACCCACATGATAGGCCACGTCCCAGGACATGCGCGCGACGCGCGCCATGCCGCCGACAGTCAGACCCATATCGAACTGATCTGGATCGAAGGCCGGCTCGAACATTGGCTGCGCTTCGGGCTGCATGTCTGCGAACATATCGTCAGTCGCCGCACGCGCGTCCTGAGTTTTCCACCCGACGCGCTGTTCGCGCTCATTCGCTGGGCGGCCAACGATCATGGCACTGTCAAATCGCGCATCGACATCGTGCGTACGGTACGGCCCGGTGAAGCCTATACGACTCTTCCGTTCGTACGGCCAGGCGGTGAAATCCTGCTCAGCATCGAAGGTTGGCCAAAAGTCGAAAAGGTACTGGGCGCGATCGATCGGGTCGAAGCGGCGGGGGTGGATCCGACCCGCGCCGCGCCCGATCACTGGCGCCATGTCCACAGCCGCGTTGCCGCGGGCATGGAGCCGCGCGCCTATACGGCTGCACGGCATAGCGCGTTCGAACTGCGCCAAGGTCTCGATCTATGACTCGGTCGGGCTATGTTTTCATCACTGTCGTCGCGGCGCAGGTGACGGTGGTGCTGGCCTGCTTCGGTCCGGCACCGCGCCTGGTCTGGAACGCGACGGCCAGCGCCCCGATCGGCCTCTATGCGGTGTCGCCGGCTGCCTCGCCGCGCGTCGGGGACATGGCGCTGATGATGCCCGACGCGCGTCTGGCCCATTGGCTGGCGCAGCGTCACGCCCTTCCGCTTGGCGTGCCGCTCATCAAACATATCGCGGCGACCGCAGGGCAGACGGTCTGCCGTTCGGGCGTAACCATCACGATCGATCACAGGCCCGTCGCCAGGGCACGCACCTACGATCGCGCAGGCCGTCCCTTACCCGTCTGGTCGGGATGTCGCAGACTTGGGTCCTGCGAGATCATGCTCCTTAACCCGACAGTCGGGGACAGTCTCGACGGACGTTATTTCGGACCGATGTCGGCAAAAGGCGTGATCGGCACGGTACGGCCGATGTTGACGCGCGCGGACAGTGGCGCGCCCTTTGTCTGGCATGGGTGGAGGCCATGATGGCGCGGCTTCAGGGCAATATGGCTGTCATCCTCGCGACAATGATCGTGCCACAGCTGTGCATCGGATCGGCAGCGATCGCACAGACCGAGGGATCGGTCGGCGCAACGTCGACAGCCCAGCCTTATGCCATGCCCGTTGCAGAAGCGGCGCAGCAATTTGCTATTCCGGCGCACTGGATCCGGGCGGTGATAGACCAGGAGAGTGGCGGCAATCCGCGCGCGCTTTCGCGCGCTGGTGCCATGGGCCTCATGCAGATCATGCCCGCGACATGGGCCATGCTGGCGGCGCGGCATCGCCTGGGTGCCGACCCTTATGATCCGCGCGACAATATCATCGCGGGCGCAGCCTATCTGCGCGAGATGCATGATCGCTACGGCATGGCTGGAATGCTGGCGGCCTATAATGCGGGGCCGGGCCGCTACGAAGCCTATGTGCGTTTTGGCAGGCCGCTGCCCGCTGAAACGCGCGTCTATCTCGCGCGATTGCTGCCGATCATGGACACAGGATCGCTAAGGGGAGCGGGCGTCCCGTCTCTTCCGCCGCGCCCTCTTTGGACGGAAGCCGCGCTCTTTCCAAGGCGGGCGGCGGCGGCGGCGCTGGGTGAATACCCAGCGCCATCCGAGCCACAGGATCGGACCGACGATGCAGGGCATCGGCGCGACGCCTCCCCCGTCCCTTCGCTTTTTGTTGCGCGAACGGGAGCAAGGCCATGAGGGGGTTTTGGGGATGGCGAGATAAAAGGCCCGCCGTCGGCCTGGGCTCATGTGGTTGCTTTTGGGGCTTTTTCAGCGGCGGCACTGCAATTGCAGCGACGGCGCTCGCATCAATTTCTGCCCTTTTTTCAACGGATCGGGGACTGGCAACGGTCATTTTGAGCGGGAATCCTGCGCCATGAGCCGGGACGAGCAGGATTTCGACGTCCGCCCCGGCCGCGCACGCGATCGTGGTGCCGGACAGAGCAGACGCGCCGCATCACTGGCCACTCAGGTCCGGCGCGCGGCCGCCAAGGCCGGGCATATGCGATTGTCCAGAGCCCGTCGGTCGGGCGGCACCGGCACGATCGGTCGGGGCAGGCTAGCGGCGGCATCCGCCCGCTTCCGTGCCGACGGACGCAGAGTGGTCATCAAGGCGCGGATCGTGCGGCACAAGGGCACCCGCTTCCGCGCCGCGCCGCTCGCCCGGCATATCGACTATCTCGCCCGCGACGGCGTCACAAGCGACGGACAGGACGCCCGCCTGTTCGACCAGCGTACCGAAGGGGTGGACGCGGCGGATTTCGCACGGCGCTGCGAGGACGATCGCCACCATTTCCGCTTCATCGTCTCGCCCGAGGATGGTGCCGATATGGCGGACCTGCGCGGTTTTGCGCGCGACCTCATGGCCGACATGGCGCGCGATCTCGACACACGGCTCGACTGGGTCGGCGTCGATCACTGGAACACCGACAATCCCCATGTCCATATCCTGCTGCGCGGGCGCGCCGATGACGGGTCCGACCTCGTCATCGATCGCGACTATATCAGCGAAGGCATGCGCGCCCGCGCGGAGGCGCGGGCCACGCTGGAATTGGGGCCGCGCACCAGCCAGGAGATCGCCCGGACGCTTGCACGCGAGGTCGATGCCGAGCGCTGGACGTCGCTCGACCAGAGACTGCAGCGGCTGGCCGCCCGCAACATGGGGATCGTCGATCTACGGCCTGTGCTATCGGGTCGGGGGCCGGGCCAAGACCAGTCTTCGGGCCTACGTCCGGGACCTGATCAGGCGTCGGGATATGGCGACCCCGACAACCAGCTTCTGCTGGGACGCGCAGCCCGGCTGGAACGGATGGGGCTGGCCGAGTCGATTGCGCCGGCGATGTGGACATTGCGACCCGACCTTGAGGATAGCCTGCGCGATGTCGGCATGCGCACGGACATCATCAAGACGATGCACCGGGCGATGCAGACAAGCGGACGCCGCCCCGACCTCGCAACCTTCACCCTGCACGATGGCGCGCCCACAGATCCGGTCATCGGCAGACTCGCCGCTCGCGGCCTTGACGACGAACTGACCGGCACGGCTTTTGCGATCGTCGAAGGGGTGGACGGGCGCACCCATCATCTGCGGTTCGAGGATCTCGAGATGACCGGCGATACGCCGATCGGCGGCATCGTCGAGCTACGCAGCTGGACGGGTCGCGACGGGCGCGCCCGCATGTCGCTCGCCAGCCGCTCCGACATGCCGCTCCACGCCCAGGTCGATGCGCTGGGCGCAACCTGGATCGATCGGCAGCTTGTGGGCGACCAACCCCTGTCCATGGCCAATGGCTTTGGCCGTGAGGTCCGCGATGCCCTCGACGCCCGGCGCGAGAAACTGGTTGCGCTTGGCGTGGCGACCCGGCGCGGCGGACAGCTGATCCTGCCTTCGGGCATGATCGCCAGCCTTCGCGCGTCCGAGTTGCAGGATGCCGCCACGCGGATCGCGCAGGCGACCGGGCTTGCCCACCAGCCTTCTGTACCTGGCGAAATCGTGAGCGGCCAATATCGCGAGCGCATCACCCTCGCATCGGGCCGCTTCGCGATGATCGACGACGGTCTTGGCTTCCAGCTCGTGCCCTGGCGTCCGGCGCTTGATCGCCAGCTTGGCAGTCAGGTGCTGGGTACGATGAGCCCGGGCGGACGGATCGACTGGACACAGGGCCGCAGTCGCGGGCTCGGCCTGTGACTTTCATCAACGACAAGGAGGGACGACAATGTCGGGCACACGCATTCTCTGGGGCCAGTTGCTGCTCGTCGGGGTGGTCGTGCTGATGGCTATCTGGGGCGCAACCCAATGGACCGCGGCCAGCCTTGGCTACCAACCGGCACTCGGGCCACCCTGGTTCATGATCGGCGACCATCCTATTTACCTGCCGCCCGCCTTCTTCTGGTGGTGGTTCAGCTATGACGCCTATGCGCCCCATATCTTCGAGCGCGGGGCCTATGTTGCCGCCTCGGGCGGGTTCGCGGCCATCGCGGTCGCGGTCGGGATGTCGGTCTGGCGCGCCCGCGAAGCGCGCACGGCTGAGACCTATGGCTCGGCGCGCTGGGCTCTGCCTGCCGATATCGCGCAAGCCGGCCTGCTCAAGGATGAGGGGGTCGTACTCGGTCGGTTCGGTCCGGACTATCTGCGCCATGACGGCCCGGAGCATGTCCTGTGCTTTGCGCCGACCCGCAGCGGCAAGGGCGTCGGTCTTGTCGTGCCGACGCTGCTGACCTGGCCGGGCAGCTGCGTCATTCACGACATCAAGGGCGAGAATTGGCAGATATCGTCGGGCTTTCGCGCACGCCATGGCCGCGTGCTGATGTTCGATCCGACGAGCAGCGCTTCGGCCGCCTATAATCCGCTGCTCGAAGTGCGGCGCGGGCAATGGGAGGTGCGCGACGTCCAGAATGTCGCGGACGTTCTGGTCGATCCCGAAGGCTCGCTCGAGCGTCGCAACCATTGGGAGAAGACCAGCCATGCGCTGCTGGTCGGCGCAATCCTCCACGTCCTCTACGCCGAGCCTGACAAGACGCTGGCAGGGGTCGCCGCCTTCCTGTCCGACCCCAGGCGCACAATCGATAACACGTTGCGCGCGATGATGACGACGCCGCATCTGGGCGAGGCAGGCGTTCATCCGGTCGTCGCCAGCGCCGCGCGCGAACTGTTGAACAAGAGCGAGAATGAACGGTCCGGCGTGCTCTCGACCGCCATGTCGTTCCTGGGCCTGTATCGCGATCCTGTGGTCGCCCATGTCACCCGGCAATGCGACTGGCGCATCGCCGACCTAGTCGAAGGCGCGCACGCGACGAGCCTCTATCTGGTGGTGCCGCCTTCCGACATCAGCCGGACCAAACCGCTCATCCGCCTGATCCTCAACCAGATCGGCCGTCGGCTGACCGAGGAACTCAAACCCGACGCCAGGCGCCACCGGGTCCTGCTGATGCTTGACGAATTTCCCGCTCTTGGCCGCCTCGATTTCTTCGAGAGCGCGCTCGCCTTCATGGCGGGCTATGGCCTCAAGGCCTTCCTGATCGCCCAGAGCCTCAATCAGATCGAGAAGGCCTACGGCCCCAACAACGCCATCCTCGACAATTGCCATGTGCGCGTCGCCTTCGCCACCAATGACGAGCGGACCGCCAAGCGGATTTCGGACAGCCTGGGGACGGCGACCGAAATGCGCGCGATGAAAAATTATGCCGGCCATCGCCTCTCGCCCTGGCTTGGGCATCTGATGGTCTCGCGCACCGAAACACCGCGCCCTCTCCTGACACCGGGCGAGGTCATGCAGCTCCCGCCAAGCGAGGAAATCGTGATGGTATCGGGGATGCCCCCGTTGCGCGCCACCAAGGCCCGCTATTTCGAGGACAAGCGTTTTACGGCGCGGCTGTTGCCGCCACCGGCGGCCGCAGCGCTTAATGGACGCAAACCACCGGCCGACGACTGGAGCGATCGCGCCACCATCGCGGCACCGGCGGCGAGACCTGTTCCATCGATGCCTGCGTCGCCAGAGCAACAGGCGACCGATACGCAAGGCATCAGCACAAGGGGATCGAGCGATGATCATCGTGATGATCGGCCAACCAGGTCGGACACGGCCAATGCCGGTATCCGCCGGGAGCCCCATCTTCCCGAACAGGAGGAGATCGTCCCGCCGCAGCGGTCCGCGCGAGAGGAGTTCGAATTTCACGAGAGGGATGACGACAAGGACGCGGCGCGCGCGCGGGCGATGAAACGGATGCGCCGGGCCGCGCGGCAGGCCTCGCTCGATCCTGACGATGGCGTGGCACTATGAGCGGGCTCAAGATCAAGCACACGATCCGCCTCTCGCCGGAGATCTCGATGCAAATGGCGGACTATGCGCGGCGAAAGCGCAAGCCCCAGGCGCTTGTCGTCGAGGCGGCGCTTGCTTCCTTCCTGTCTGCCGACGGGTCCGATCGGCTCGAAGCGGCGATCGGGCGGCGTCTCGATCGCATGAATCGGGAGATACAGCGGCAGGGATGGCAAAATGCTCTGAACGGTGAAGCGCTTGCCCTGTTCGTGCATGCGTGGATGCTACAGAACCCCGCATTGCCGCAGGAAGCACGGCGCGCCGCGCTCGCGGACGCCAATATCCGTTGGACCGGCTATGTCGAGGCGCTGGCTAGCCGCATGGAAACAGGACCGCGCCTGATCGACGAGATCGGGCAGGACTTCGGCGGTGACGAACTCGATCGAACATAGGGTATGAGCCGACGGCCGATCCGGCCGTCGGCGCTTGTATCAGCCGTTCAGCTTATCCTTGACTGCTTTGGCAGCGGAGAAGCCAAGTCCCTTGGAGGCCGGGATCGACAGCGGCTCGCCGGTACGCGGATTCTTGCCCTCGCGCGCGGCGTTGAGCTTGAGCTTGAACTTCCCGAACCCGTTGACCGCGACTTCCTCACCCTTGCCGACGGCATCCCCGATCGCGCCGAACGTGGCGTCGATGATCTTCTTGGCCTCGGCCTTGGTGGTGCCGGTCGCGCTCGCCACCGCGTCAATAAGTTCGGAAGAGTTCATGGGTGCAGCCTTTCATCTGTGTCTTGGATGGCATCGGTTGCCAATTTCGCGCGCCATCGTCGAGCAAAATCGGGCTTTCGGCGGCTATGGCGTAGCGGCAGGCCCAGCCATCCCCCCATTTCTTGGTATGGGAGAGCCAGGCCCCTTCTGCTGTCCTTGCCGGACCTTACACAAGGGAGCCTGCCATGATGGAAATGACCGATGCCGGTCATGGCCCGCGCGAAAGCGCCGCCATGCGTGCGATGTTCGCTGCCCGCAAGGAGGTCTTCATCGACCTTCTGGGGTGGGATCTGCCCGTCCTCGCCGACCGGTTCGAGGTGGACCAGTTCGATACGCCGGATGCCGAATATCTGATCCTGCTTGGCCCCGACCATGTCCATCGCGCATCCGCGCGATTGCTGCGCACCGAGCGCGAGCACATATTGGGGCATCTCTATCCGCGTCTTTGTGCCGGCATTGTCCCGACCGGGCCCAACATCCGGGAAATCACGCGCTTCTGTCTTGACCGGCATCAGCGATCAGCCGAACGGCGCAGCGCGCGCAATCAGTTGGTCAGCACGCTGGCCGACCACGCCATCCGACATGGGATCACCGACTATACCGGCGTCGCCGAGCAGGCCTGGTTCGATCAGATCGCCCGTTTCGGCTGGGATTGCCAGGCGCTCGGACCATCGGTGCGTCATGGCCGCGACCTGTTGGTGGGACTCCATATTCGTATCGATCACACCACCATCGACAAGCTGCGTGCCAATGGCGTGTACGAGCCGATCCGTTTCGCCCTGATCGGTAGCGACCTCGAACCATCGGCACGCGCGGGAGACATGCTGTCATGAACCCGCTCGAAACGATCGATCATCTGGCCGCGGTACAATATTGGACCGGTCGCCTATTGCGTGACGGCTTCTGCGTCATCCCCGACCTGCGTCCCCCTTGCGCGCTCCAGAAGCTGGAACGGGATCTGTCGCCCATCTTCGAGGCGACGCCCTTTTGCGAGGGCGGCTTCTATGGCGAGCGAACCAAGCGTTTTGGCGGCCTCCTGCGCCGTAGCCGCCATATGGCGCCGCTGGTGGAAGATCCGCTCATCGTCGGAATCGCGCACGAAATATTGAGCCCCGCATGCGACCGGATCCAGCTCAATGTCGCCCAGGCCATCGAAATCCATCCCGGTGCGCTGACGCAGTTGCCGCATCGCGATCACGACATGTGGCAAGGTGCCAAAGGCGCGCATGAATATCTGCTCAATGTCATGTGGCCGATCACCCCGTTCACGGCGGACAATGGCGCGACCCAACTCTATCCCGCGAGCCATGGTGCGGCCGGCATGGCCCGGCAGGATTATGACGAGCCGATCGCGGCGACCTGTCTGCCGGGGTCCGCGATCCTGTTCCTGGGTTCCACGTTGCACGGCGCAGGCGGAAACAACACAGGCGAGGTCAGGCGCGCGATCGTCACCGGCTATTCGCTGGGCTGGCTCAAACCCTATGAGAATCCCTGGCTTGCCTATCCGCCCCCGGTTGCGCGGACCTTCTCGCCGGCGCTGGCCGCCCTGGTGGGATATGCCCAGCATCGCCCCAATCTGGGCAATTATGAGGGGCAATGTCCCTCGATCCTGCTCAGGGACGAGATACCCGCGCATATTGCCGCGATCGATGCGCTCCGGCCCGACCAGATGGATCTGGTCGATCATTACCTTAGCCGACAGGTGCCGGGGAACGACAGACCCTGGCTTCAAGACAATGGCGCGGGCACGGGCGGGTGAGTCCGGCGCAGATTCTCGAGCGCAGCTACCAGACGCTCAAGCAGCGCCTGATCGATGGCGGCTTTCGTCCTGGGCAGCGTCTGGAGGCTACCCGGCTTGCAGACGACATGCATGTCAGCATCACGCCTGTCCGGGACGTTCTCAACCGGCTGACAGGGGAAGGACTGGTCGAAGCCATTGCAGGCGGCGGCTTCTACGTGCCGTCGCTGGACGAGAGTATGTTGCGTGACCTGCTCGACTGGAACGCCGCACTTGCCCTGCTGGCCATCCGCAAGCCAAGATCATCTATCGGCAGTGTCACGACGTTGGAGCATGATGCATCGGATGTGCCCGAACGGACCGCGCGTCTTTTTCTCCGTCTTGCCTTGAGGCAGGGCAATAGTGCGTTCACTCGCGCTGTTGAAAGCGCCAATGATCGGCTCCATGCCATGCGCCAGCTTGATGAACGCGTGATCGGGAAAACGAGCGAAGAATTGGCTGAGTTGGAATCGGCAGCCGAAACTGCGACGGCCTCGGCATTGGCCAAGCACGTCCGGCAGTTTCATGCCCGTCGAAAGGCGCGGCTTGCCACCTATATACGCTTGCTGCGAACACCGCCCGCCATGCCTTGATTGTAATGGCCAAGGCGATGACCGACTATTGGACAGGCGACCGCATCATCATGTCCACCCGGCATGCAATGTCTTTCCATAGCGCCACGCCAGCCATGTCTCCATCAACGGCAAGGGCGCCGATCCGTTCGGCCACTTTGCGCGGCGCGTTCTCACCATGCTGCTTCATCAGCATGGACACGGCGCCCCACAGAAGTTGATCGTGTGTCATGCTAGGGTAATCCGTTCGACGGCAATCAGGTCAAAACCGTCACGCACACCGATCACGACGACGCGCTTGCCCAGCAGCGGCCGCCAGGCCTTGGTGATCTCCAGTCGCCACTCGCCTCCATCGGGAACACGCAACACCGGATAGAAGTCGCCTTCCAGAAGAATGCCGGTCAGTTCGTGGCGCGTTCCCCTCGGCATCAGCGGCACTGCCCTCGCGCATAACGGTCCCATCGCAGGACGGTGCCTGACCTGATCATGGCGCAGCTTATGTCGCCCGTGCCCGCCAGATTGCACCATGCCCCTGTGCGACCGCCTCGTGCCGATCCATTCGACACGCAGCACATGGTCGGCGCCGATACAAGAATATGGCCGGTCCGCGCCTTGCCTTTCGCGCCGCCCAGCAAGCGTACCAGCCGGTCTCGTGCTGCAATAGCCGATGCCTTGGGACAGGGGTGACCCTGTTTGCATGTGCCGTCCATCTCGCGTGCCGCGATACCGGCCAACCGCACCCTTGGACCTTCGGCACACCAGATCGGGGCGTCCCCGTCCCAGACATGGGTCGGCGTACAGGCAAAGGCCTCCCCGGATGCCAGAACGACCGCAGATAGGACGGCAAGCATGAGCCTGACTTCAGCCTTCGGCCAGGATGGTCATGACGCTGTCGAGACTGCCCTTGACGACGAGATAATTTCCCTTCTCGAAATTGACCGCGCTGGTATCGTTCTCACCGCGGAAGCGTCGAACGAAACTGACCCGATCGACATTGACAACCACGAAATCACCGTCCGGCGTTTCCAAACGCACATATCCGTTCATACCTGTTCCCGATTTCTCAAACGGCGACGCTAGCGCGGCTGTGCCAGGTTGCACAGCCACCATGCCGCCGATTGCACGAGATTGCAGAAGGCAGCAGTTTGTTCGGCCAGCCGAATCGGACGCTGGCCAAGTTTAAGGGATTGGGCGTTCGCCGTGGACGACAGGCACAGGCCAACACTGGCAATGAGGGGCTTTGGGATGCTCTGGGCATAGGGTTCACTCCAGTGGGCGTCGTGATTGCGTGCGTAGAGATCCAGAATGACACTGGCCTGAAAGGGCGCGAAAAGGGCCATGGACGACCATCTGCCTAGCCGAAATTTTCGCGAGCGGATAAAATTCGGTGTCGAGGTATAGCCTTGTCGGCGCGGATGGATAAGATCGCGTCTGGGTTCCAGGGGGAAGTGTGCATGCGAATTCTGATCGATCGTCAGGAACAGCAGTGCGCCTTGGTCATGCGGACGGACCAGACCAACAAGAAGCTTGCGGTTTTCGTGCATGGATTCGGCGGAACGCATCTTACTACCTGGGGTGATCTTGCCTCGTGCCTTGAGCAGATCGCAGATGATGAAGCCCCCTTCGGTGACTGGGACTATCTGTTCTTCGGCTACGACACGCCCAGTGCACCCAGCTTGATGTCTATTACGCGCAGATTGGAAACCTGGATTCAGGACGCGGCTGAGGGGGACGGCATATTTCCCCATGCCTATGAAAGATTTGCTCTCTTTGGCCACTCCCTTGGCACACTCGCGATACGGCAACTTCTTTGCAGCACGATCGGGCATCCCATCCGCTTCAATGAATCACTGCAGGCGGTGGTCTTGTTTGCGAGTCCCGTCGATGGCAGCTGGCTCGCCAAATGGGCAAGCTGGTCCGGATTCTTAGATATGATCTCTAAGCCCCACCTTTTGCTCTCGGGTGCGAACAAGGTTGCCGCTGCGCTGGAACCGGGTGGACCCCTTATCGACATGCTTCGAACATGGTACGCAACAATCCGCTCCTACGTTAATTATCCCCAAGTTCTTATCGTGCAAGGTAGCGACGATGCAGTGCTGGGCTACGGCACTGGCGAAAAATGGGAAGACGACCGCCGCAAGGAAGTATCCGGAGGCCATATCGCGATGACCAAGGTAAAGACGACCGATTGGCACCAGTCCGTCATGCGCGACCGGATCAAGGCTGCCCTATTATGAGCCTTGCGCAGCGCCGTGTGCCCATTCGCGGCTTGAGACGCTCCTGGCCGGGCCATGGGTTGATGAAGGTGCGCTTGCCGAACAGATGGTCGTCCCCCCCGTAATGCCCCGCGATGACGTCTTGGCCGGTCATGGGTTGATAGACTTACCCGCGCAGACGATCTCAGCCGACGAAGCTCGCCTTCTTCATCTATCGAGAGCTCTGCGGTTTCATTGGGACGAGCCCGTCGAGGAAGAGCTTTTTGAGCTACGCGACTCAATGGATGAAGCTCTAGGCTTCTTAGCGTTGCAGGAGCTTTCAATCGCGACGGGTTATCTGCCGCTGGAGGAAGCCTGGGCTGACGCACGCAGGCGGCTTGCGGCTACCCTTTGGCCAGCCGCTGCGCGTGGCTATGTCGACGGCTATGGATTTATTGGCGTGCGCATGCTTGCGGCGCGAGTCAATGTTGAACTGGGACTGCCCGCCTTGCAGCCGCCTGAACCATTGCCGAACGGCGCCATCAGGTTTGCGGGCATGCTCAGCGAACTCAGAATCTGGTATGAGGATGGGCCGATCGATATATGGCTCAGCATTCTGGACGATTTTGCGCTGTCAGATTTGGATAAGCTCGACTTTTCTGAAGCGCTGAAAAATGCGCGTCCCGACCACGTTGCTCCCGATATTTCATTCGCCCTGCTTGGGGCGGCAACGTTCCTGTCCCGCCTCGCCAATCTTTTCGATATCATGCCAGCGGCCGAGCGCCCACTCTATGGCATCTATTTCAGCTATTGGCTGGCCAAGTTCTTTGGAAGGTCCTTTGACGGGGGGCGCTTCAAGCGATTGCCGGACGAACCCAACTGGCCGCAGCTATTCAGCCAGTCGAGGCTTATACCCACAGACCGGCGCGCTGATATCATTGGTGACGTCGCCATCCTGCGCGCTACTTGGACCGCTACCTACACACTCATTGAAAAGCTCGCGGCTGTCGAGGAACGCGCTGATACGCGAGAGGCAGAAAAAGTCCGTGCACGCCGGCGTAAGCCTCAGCCCAAAGATGCTCCCCAGAGACGACATTACAAACGGTCTGACGAGCCCGTCATTGAAGCCGCGGCGGAGCCGGCACCCGAACCGGCGCGGCCGCGCTACAGACCTTCAGCGTCCGCTGCCGAAGCGCCGGAGGAAGCACAAGCCCCCGAACCGGCGGACGCCGAGGAGGAGAACGAAGGCGGCCCAAGGCGCGGCTGGTGGCAAAGAAGTTTCGGCCAATAACCGTATTAGCCGCCGCCTGCCCTGGTCAATCCAAACCTGCTCCTTAGCTCGATCGTCACAAGTTACTTCCGCGTCTCGCCGAGGCCTTTTAGCGCCTGAAGCGCCGCGCTCCCAACCATGCGCGTGAGCTGAACAACGATGTCGCGAAACTCCCATTCGCCAAAAAGTTCGACCGGTAGCTCCGCGAGGATCGCCGCATAGCGGGCGCGTAATGCACCCCGGGCATTCTCTATTTCGGCTGCAAGCTTGCGCTGCCTGTCCTCAAGAGAGACCTCGAGAATTTTGCCTCTGACTGATGCGCCCTAGAGGCCCTGTCCGACATGGGTGATAGGAATAAGAGCGCAAATCCAGCGAGATAGGCCGCATGAAATCGGTCCCGGCGCGCTATGTCAGGATCTTTCCCGCTATGGAAGGCGGCAGTGTCTCAGGATGCATCGGACGCCAAAAGCCGAGCGTCCGTTCATGTCAGAAGATGGTGTATCGCGGCGGCTGGGCGATGCGAGTGGCGCAGCGCCGGTGCATGCGCCGCGCCATCGTCGCGCTCGCTAGGCGGCTCACCCGATAACACTGTGGTGAGCTAGCCTTTCGCGTGGCCCATGTCCTTTGCTTTGCGCCCATGACATTCCGCCAGAGCGTGCCGCACCTGGGCTAATGGAGCATATGCGAACTCACCGCCAAGCGACCAGCCGAAGCGGTCACACATGTCGAGCATCTGACGCTCGAATGTGTGGGCATCCGCGCCGTTGCCGAACATGCGAAGGCCCAAGGGAAGGTATCGGATCGTGGCACCTGGTGGAAGGCCACCGGACAGCTCTGACATGCGGCGCTCCAGATTGCCCGTCCGGCCGAACTTGATGACCGCCCATCCGGCAGTCAAGATTTTACCAGGCGCGAGCAGGTTCAACGGTCCGTCCAAAAGCAGGAGGTAGACTCCGGTCCGACCGTCCTCCGAGATGCTTACCGTCCGCCCGAATGATGGAGCCGGACCCCGCGAACTCCGGTCCCGCACGGTCCATTGTTCTGATGAGATCAAGCGTCTGATCCGCGAGACCTCGACCGCGAGCGCCGCCAAATCAGTTCCGAACTCACTCCAGATCCGGGCATCGATCGCGCCACCCGGTCGCAATCCGGCATTCTGGCTCGGCGGAACCTGCGGATCATGCTTTCTGAAATTGCGCAGCCGCATCGCGATCCCGGACGGGTTGCGGAAGTTCGGCAGCACCGCGCGGCCGTCTCGCCGGCCGGCGGCCCGAAGGACTGACGAAAGCGCGATCACCTCCGGATGGGTCTTCTCCGCACGCGGCGCGCGCAGATAGAGATCGAACAGAAGGATCGTCTCGTCCCGGGTCCAGTCCGGATTGCGTCTGACTGCCCTCCTGTTGGATCCGTCAAGCGTGGTCGTTATTTCATGCATTAAGCCAATACAGCCGCAGGCGACAGGCTTGGCAACACATACGGCGGAAAAGGCCTAGCCGATGCAATAAGCTCGTGACCTGCGAATCCCCGTCGTGTAGCGTAACCAGCATGATATGGGGCCGGGCGTAACTTGATTATTTACTTGGACAACATGGCCGCGACACCCATCGATCCGCGCGTTGTGGAGCGTCACGGCCTTGCCATGCTCTCAGCATCGGGCAATGCGAACAGTTCGGAGCACGCCGCGGGTGTACAGGCGAAGCGTGAGCTGGACGAAGCCGCCGAGGCCCTGCTTCACACTCTTGGGAGTGATGCCGCAGACGTCACGTTCACCCCTGGCGCATCTCCAGCACTCTGGCTTGCTATCGAAGACGCGATCGCTCGTGCCGGCAAGCGCGTCCCTCGGATCGCCGCGACAGCGGTCGAACACCCCGCTCTCCTCTCGGCATTGCACCGGGCTGAGCGGGATGGCCGCGTTCACCTGACCGTGCTTCCGGTCGACGGGGTGGGGGCACCCCAAGTTGAAGCCATCGAGCGCGCTCTGAACAATGGAGTGGATCTCCTATGCACCATGGCGGTGAACAACGAGGTCGGCACCGTCACCGATCTTGAAGCCATCGGCGAGCTGGTCTCGCACAGCGGCGCGCGACACCTGATCGATGCCAGTCAAGCCGCCGGGCGCATCAACATGAAGCACGTCGTCGCTGCCGATCTCGTCGTCGTCAGCGGAGCCAAGCTCTACGGTCCCCGTCGCGCCGGCGCACTCATAGGCACGTTGGCAACTTCGTCAGCCGCCTTGGCGCACGACGTATTCGGCAGCCCCGATGTGCCATCGGCGGCGGCGCTTGCCTTCGCTGCACAACTGCGAGTGGAGGAGTCCGGCGACGACGAAGCGCGCCTCCTGCTGATGCGCGACGCACTTCAGGCGCACCTGCTCGATGCGGTGGAGGGGCTCAGAATCAACGGGAGTCCCAGCCAACGGCTGGCCGGGAGCCTGCACGTCTCCACCCCCCACGTGCCAGGAGATGTCGCCGTCAGCCGTCTGTGGGGTCGTGTAGCGGTATCGACCGGCGCGGCTTGCCAGTCCGGCGTGCCTGGGCCCTCGCATGTCCTTACGGCAATGGGTCTTTCCGACTGGGCGAGGGAGGGTGCGGTGCGCATCGGTTTGGGCAAGATGAACACGGAGCAGGAGGTCGAGGAGGCTGGAGCACTTATCGCCGCGGCCCTTTCTTCTGCCGAACCCGCCCGGAGATATGCATGAACGCCGTTGCCATCCGCCCCCGCTTCAGCGGGCATGAGACGTTCGCGTGCCGCTTCGCGTGGCTCCCCAAAGCGGTGCGTCTGATCGCGAGAGATCCCGCAGCCCTCCAGGACGACGAGCGAGCCATCCTCGAGCTGGGCCTTGGCAAAAACATGGTGCGATCGCTGCGGTTCTGGCTCGAGGCGTTTGGTGTCGCCTCGGCGCGCGGCGGCACGTGGAAGCTGCTGCCGTTCGGTGAGGCCGTCTTCGCGGAAGGGGGCCTGGATCCATACATCGAACGGATCGAAACCCAGTGGCTTCTGCACTGGCAGCTGAGCACCCCGGTGGAGAACCCCCTCTTCGCGTGGCGGCATATCCTCTACCGCCGCATGCGACCCGACTTCACTCGCTCTGAACTGCTCGCGGAGATGCGCCTCGAGGGTCGGCGGCTCGGATACGAGCATTCTGACGTGACCCTGGTCCAGCACGGCGACATCTTCCTTCACAGCTATCTCGGTTCACTGAGCTCGGCCTCGCCGGAGGACGCCCTCGACGGGCCGCTCGTAGATCTGGGTCTTGTCGCGAGGCTTGGCCGGCGGCGCGGCGGTGTCGATCGGATTGAGCCTGTGTTCGCGCTATCGCGCATCCCCATCTCCGAGATCGGCTCCCCGGTCGTCGACTATGCGATTGCTAGCTTCTGGCAGGAGCGGCACGGCGCGGAATCCGTCATCTCGTTCAGGGACCTTGCGCACGCGGAAGGCTCCCCAGGCGCAACTTTAAGACTGGAAGCTGAGGACCTGCGCGACCATCTGGACCGCACAAACGCGCTGTGGAGCTATCGGCCGTCCGGCGATTCTGGAAGCGTCACGGCCGTCCGCACGCCTGACCCGGATGCAAGACTACGGGAGATCTACGCGTGAACCGTGCGACGACCATGGGCGACTTCCTGGGCGAGCCTGGAATGTTCTACCGTTCGGTGGCACTGGAAAGAGATGTCAGCGATCCAGCCGCGGGACGCTCGTTCGTCTTGACGCCTTGGCTCGAGCGCGTTGCTTCCGAAGTCATCACCGGACTGCAAGAACGCTCAACCCGCAGGGCTTGGCGCGTGATCGGCGACTTTGGAGTGGGCAAGTCTGCGCTGGCCCTGGCTCTGGTCCAGGCGCTTGACCCTCGGCTGAGCGACAAAGCAATGCCGGTGTGCCAGCTTGCTGAGTCCATTGGCGGCGCGCCCCGCATGTTTCCACTTCTCGTTACCGGGTCGCGCGATGGGCTTGCGTCTGCCCTGACATCCTCGATCCGCAAGGCCGTCGCCACGAAGGGCCTACTTGGCACGAAAGCATCACGGGAGGTGCTAGCTGTCGACGATCCCTTCGATGCGATTGTTGAGCTACGCGACAGGCTGCACGCCACAGGCCAGTTCGATGGCCTCCTGCTCGTCGTCGACGAGATGGGCAAGTTCGTCGAGAGCACGGGCGATGACGACGGCGCCGATGTCTACCAGTTGCAGGCGCTAGCCGAGGCTGCAGCTCGCTCTGGTGACACGCCGCTCGCTGTAATCCTCATCCTCCACAAGGGCTTTCAGTCCTACGGCGAGGACTGGCGCGCCGCGCGACGGACCGAGTGGCAGAAGGTAGCCGAGCGTTTCGAGGAACTGGTATTCGACCATCCCCTCTCGCATACGGCTGCCCTTCTGTCCGCTGCGCTGGGCGTCGAGGAAGCCTCACTGCCAGCAAAGGTCCGCAAGACGCACGACGATGCCGTCCGGCGTGTCCGCGCACTCGGTTGGCTTGGACCTCGCAACGGCGCCGCCGCAGCCGGCTGCTGGCCGGTCCATCCCTCGGCTGTCCCGGTGATGGCGCGGTTCTTCGCAACCTTTGGCCAGAACGAGCGCTCGCTGTTCGGTTTCGCCGCAAGCGAGGAGCCGAACAGCCTCAGGGCCTTCGCCGCCGCGACGCTGGGGGCCGATGGCCTTTACGGTATTCACCAATTCTTCGACTACGTTGCCTCGTCCTTCGGGCATCGCCTTACCTCGCGTGCAGGAACGGGCGAGTGGGATCGCATCGGTGCGGTCCTTGAACGAGCGGCTGATGCAGACGCGATTGAGACCGCGGTCCTCAAGACCATCGGCATTCTGAATCTCCTCGATGCCCCCGATCTCGCGGCCACCATGGATAGCGTTCGAGACATCCTCGCCCCGGCATTCTCTTCAGAGGAAGTAGGGAGCGCAATCGGTCGGCTTGCAGATGGAGGACTGCTGTTTCAACGCCCAGGGCGCATGGAGCTGCGTCTATGGACGAGCCGCCGCGTCGACCTTTCGGCGATTTGGGCTGACGCGGAGCGCGAGGTCGATGCGAAGCAGGTTCTGCGCGAACTTCCCAGGCATCTGTCGGCCCTGCCCATCCGCGCGCACGTCTTGGCGCGCCGGCACTCGGTGACGACAGGAACCAACCGCCGGTTCGCGGTTAGGTGCACCTATGCCTCCGCCCTCGCGGGGTACGCCGGACATGGCGATGCGGACGGCGGTCTGGTCGCGGTGATCTGCGGCAGTGACGATGAGCTGCGCATCGCGCGCGCATGGGCGACACAGGTCACCACGGAGCATTCGACGATGCTGGCTGCGGCTGTCCCGACGAAGGGTGAGCTTGGTCAACCGATGATCGACCTGCTTCGTCACCGATGGGTGGTGGCAAACGCAGCTGAACTGAAAGAGGACGCCTACGCGGCCGCGGAGATCGAACGAACAGTCGCTGAGCTGGAGAGGAAGCTTTCCGCCTCGATTGAATCGGCGCTGGGGTTGCGGGGCCATGCTCCGAGCGATCCACTGGACCTGTTCTGGAATGGCAAGGCGCAGCCGCTGCTGAATCCTGCCCACGTCCGCATCTCGACGCTGTGCGACGCTGTCTACTCTGAGGCGCCGAAAGTCGAGAACGAACTCGTAAACCGACACGCGCTGACGACGGCCGGTGCCGGCGCGCGACAGCGCCTGATAGACTCTATGTTCGATCGGCCGCTCGATCCCGAGCTAGGATTCAAGCCAAACAAGAATCCTCCCGAGCGCGCGCTCTATCTCTCGTTACTGCGGCGAGGAAATGTGCATCGCGAGGAGGGCGGTGTTTGGACTTTAGCCCCTCCACCCCTTGACGCCGATCCATTGCGGCTACGTCCCGCGCTTGACGCGATGCAGGCTCGGCTCGCGAACGATGGCGACCGCGTGGCGCTCATCGACCTCTATGCCGAGATCGAAGCGAAGCCCTATGGTGTCCGGCGTGGCCTGTGCTCGCTGCTTCTCGCCATAAACCTGGTCGCGGCAGGATATCGAGTGGCGTTGTTCGAGCGCGGAACCTACTGCACGAGGCTCGACGGCGCCGCGTTTATGCGCATGCTCAAATCGCCCGAACACTTCACCCTCCAGTGGGTGTCGCTCGAGGGGGTCCGCGCCGACGTCTTCCACCGGATTGCGGCCCTTCTCGGTCAGCCACCCGTGGAAAGTGGCATCAGGACCGTAGTTGATCCGCTGATCAAATTTGGCGTGGAGCTGCCTTTCCACGTCCAACATTCATCCGCACTGAGCACCGAGGCGCGCAACGTCAGAAAGGTCCTCTCCCAAGCGCGGAGCCCAATCGACCTAGTGTTCAACGAGCTTCCAATCGCCTGTGGCAGCGAACCGTTCGCGCCGAATGCCCATCCCGATTCCGAGCTTGCGACCCGGTTCGTAAAGCGACTCGATGCCGCAGTGGCAGAGTTGCGCAGCTGCTACCCCAAGTTGCTTGAACGAATGCGGGTCGAGGCGCTCGCGGCGCTGGACGCACCAGATCGTGCCGCGATCATCGACCGAGCCGCAGGGCTCGTCTTCAGAATTCGCGAGCAGCAGCTGCGGACGTTCGCGACTAGGCTGGCCGACGGCGCGCTTGGCGAAGACTCGTGGACTGAGGCCCTTGGCGGCGCAGTTATCGGCAAACCTCCCTCGCGCTGGCTCGACCATGACGTCGAGATGTGGCGTTCGCGCCTTGCGGATCTGGCTGCACACTTCAGGCGCGTCGAAGCCGCAGCCTTTGGCGAGAGCGCTTCGAAGCGCAAGGCTGTTCGCGTCTCCCTGACCCGTGCGGACGGCGAGGAACGATCGGTCATCGTCGATCTTGATGGGCTTAGCTCCGACCAGGTCATCGCGATCCACAGCATCGAGCGGATGGCGGCGGATGCTAACCTAAGCTTGGACACTGTCGCTGCGCTGCTCTCGCTCGAGAGCATGCAGCATGACGACCAGGTCGTCGCCGAACCGAATGCAAGGACCGCCAGTTGAAGACTCGTCACATCCTCAGCCTCTCAGGCGGCAAGGACAGCGCGGCGCTCGCTGTCTATCTTCGCGACCGCGTCAGCGACATGGAATATATCTTCCACGACACGGGCAAGGAGCTGCCCGAGACCTACGACTACATGGCGAGACTGGAGAGCATCTTAGGGCAGCCCGTTACGCGGACGACTCCGGAGGACACTTTCGAACACTGGCTTGCGGTCTACGGCGACATGCTGCCTTCGAACCACCGGCGTTGGTGTACGAAGATGCTGAAGCTGAAGCCATTCGAGAATTACATCGGCGACGATCCCACGATCAACTATGTCGGCCTGCGCGCGGACGAGAAGCGGACAGGCTACATCAGCACCAAGCCAAACATCACCGCCGTCTATCCGTTTCAGGAGGATGGGCTAGTGCGCGCGGATATCATGCGGATTTTGGAGGACAGCGGTCTCGGCCTCCCGCCCTATATGGAGTGGGGCCGCTCGCGGTCGGGCTGCTACTTCTGCTTCTACCAGCAGAAGATCGAATGGGTCCGTCTCAAGCGCAAGCATCCTGACCTGTTCGAGAAGGCTAAGTGGTATGAGGAGCGCAGCGCGCTCGTCAGCGATGGCTTTACGTGGTGCAGCCGTGAATCGCTCAAGGAGCTCGAGCAGCCCGAGCGAATGGAGCAGATCGAGAGGAACTGGGAGGCGGCCGCCGCTAGGAAGTCGGCCAAGCGGGCGAATTTGCCGCTGTCGGCGGTGCTGGCCGGCGCCGAATTCGAGGAGGAGGAGCCGGAAGGCTGCCTCATCTGCCAGCTGTAGTCAGCCGCGAAGCGAGGTCCAACGCCGGCCGTCCGCGGTACCACGTAGACGACCCACCATCGAGACGGGTGGGCCGCCATGACGGCCTCCTCAATCTCCAGCAGCGAAGCGCCAGCCTCGCCCTCAACGGCGGCCACCGACGCGGCCGGCACCTCGAGCGCGGCTACGCTGAAGGTTTCGATCAGTTCATCCGAGGCCTCGCCGGATGCGTCGAGCCTTGGAGTAGTACGCGTCGATCGCATCGGCCGAATCCTCGCCGGCGCATAAGCAGAGCATTCGGTCGTCCCCGATTGACATAAGGCAGATCGTCGGAACAGTCCTACGTATCGCGCGGCGCCGGCTTCGCTTTGAGCTCGGGACGCCTGGCCGTTTGCTTTGCCGTCGCAGCCGCCGCAGCGATGCCGTCTGATGCCCCAGGGGGCGGATGCGGTGCGTCACCGCCGTCCGAAGAGTTCCCGCCACCCTCCACATCGTCGTTTCCGTCATCGACCGCCTCGCCGATGACCAGCACTACCGCCGGTGGGCCCGGATGCACCCATCCAGCACCGTGCGCGATGTAGACGCACCCGCCGACTCGGTCGCACTTCCCCTCCGTCGGGAGGGGCTTGTCGCCGAACAGTTTGATCCACGTCTCAGACCCGTCGATCTGCGTAGATAGCGCCTGGACCTTAGCCGCTGGCGACCGGCGGGCCTTCTGTTCTTCCTCGGTTCCCTCTGGCATGGCTTCGAGTTGGGTGCGGAGCAGGTCCAGATGTTCGCGACAGGCGAGCTTCAGCTTCGAGATCAGCGCTGGCGTCAGCCTGACGGTGCTCTTCTTCTTGAAGTGCGACACCACGAGTTCCGACGCATCCAGCGTGGTATCGGACACGCCGTCCACCGAATAGTAGCGGATCTTTCCCCGCGCATGCTTCGAGATGGGCGGCATGATCGGAGGACCGACGCGCGTCAGGTGGCTGCCGAGCTCATGCTGTAGCTTGATCGAGTAGATAGGCCGCAGCCGGTCGCGGTTGCCCAGGTCGAACCCGCCGTTCTCGAGGAACTTGGCCAACTCGCCGAGCGGCACCGTCCGGAACGTGTTAAAGCGCCAGTCGATGCGGTAGACCTCGGAGCCCTGCATCATACCCTCAGTCGAGGTGTTTGTCGCCTTGTCGGCGGGCGTCGTCACGGCGTTCGGATCGCCGAACATGAGGATCACGCTCATATTCCGGTCCGGCGGCCGGCCGTGGGTCGAAAAGGCCAGGTCGCAGTCGGGACTCAGGATCACGACCGAACTGCTGCGATCGGCGGTCAGGAAAACGTCGCCCAGCTGCACGAACGGGACGTCCGCGATCGGCGAATCCTCGGTCGCCCGGGGGTGCCCCCCGAGCTTCCCTAGGTTCCGGGCGAATAGCGCGTTATGGTATAGCGACGCGACGCCGATCGACGGCTCGGCGGGACTGAACGGCCCAACGGGGAACTCCAGGGCGTCGATCACTGCCTGTTGCTCGCGCAGGCCAGTCTCGAACGCGAGTGCCGTAAGATGCGAGGAGAGCAACCAGGACAGATAGTCGCCGAGCGGGTGTCCGTCCTCGTGCAGCGCAATGCGCTGGATGTAGGCGAAGTCGCCGATGTCCAAGTCGTCGATCGTAGCTGTTAGCGCCTCCGCAGCGGCCTTCGCGCTCGCCTTCACCGCATTGATGTAGCCGCCGAGCGCCTCAGAGTGCTGCATCCCGCGGGCCAGCATGTCCAGGTGCGCCTTGACTTTCCATTCCTCGTCCAAGTCGAGCTTCGACACGAACGCGAATGACGCCGCCTCGATACGCGCGCTGCGCCTGAAGTCGGAGCGCATAGCGCGCACGCCCTCCCTGGTCGACATCAACACGATCTGCTGCCTGCGCGACGCGTCACGCTGGTCGTGGACCTGGCCGGCGATCTGCTCAGCGCGCTCGCCGCTCTCGACCTTGTCGTCCAGATAGTAGTCGATGAAGACGATGTCGTATTGGTCGATGCCCGCCAGGTCGTCGTCGGGGCCGAATTCGACAACCCTGCACCCACCGGTCTCCCTGATCGACTCCGCGATCTGGCGCATCGACTTGCGGCGGTCAATCAGCTCCTGCGTGCGAGCCGACACATCGCCCATCTTCGCGAAGGCCAGGCCATGGTCGAGATCGGGCCTGGTCAAGGCCTCTATGGCGGCATCCGGCCCGGCCGCCACCTGCTCGGCGCTCATGCCACGGCCCAGCAGGTCCTCGAGCACGTCGGCGTCGCCCAAGAAAGCTACGACCGCGTCTCGATCGTCCTCAGGCACCCGCTCGAGCGCCAGCGGCCGAAGGTCGTCGTCGATCATCGCGATCGCGGTGAAATCCGGGGCCGCCGGCTCCGGTGCATCGGCGGCGGCGGGCGAGATCTCTGCCAAGGGATCAGTCATCTTTTCCGAGTTCCAGGATAACGGAGTGGATGTAGCCGTTGTCGTCAGCGTCACCCAAGGTCAGGCTGGCGCCGTGGTAAGCCGCGATTTCTCTACCGATATAGAGGCCCAGCCCGCGGCCCTGCTTCTGCTTCTTGGTCGTGAAGAACGGCTCGAAGACGATCTCGCGGCGATCCTCGGGGATGCCGGGCCCGTCGTCGGTGACTGTCACGCGTCCCTCGTCGGGCTCGACCAAAACATGGACGGTGCCGATCGGGCCGTCACACTCCGACTCGACCACACTGCGATCGTACTTGTTCTGCTGCTTGATCCAATAGACCGAGTTCGAGAGCAGGTTCTCGACGATCTGGACGAACATGCCCTTCACCGCGCGAACCTTGCGGTGCGAGCCGCGCGGGGAAACGCGCGTCTCGAACCCGATGCCCGCGCGCGAGTTGTGCGCGGCGAAGCCCTCGACGATGTCCGTAACCCAGTCGCCCAGGTCGAACTCTTCTTTAGTCTGCCGTGCGTTCGTCGAGAGCGGATCGAGCACTTTCAGGCGCTTCTGGAGCGTGCGCAGCTGTGCGTCCAACACCCTAAGCTGAGTGCCGGTCATCTTCGGATCCGACGAGGTCCGCGCGCTGGCGATCGTCTTCAGGCCGCCGGCGGTCGCGCGGTAGAGTTCATGCGCTAGGATCTCGATCAGCAGTCCGACACTCGCGAGATGCATGACCCGGCTGCGCTCTTGCTCCGACGCGCGCGACGCGGTCTCAACGTCCGACGCCGCTTCGCGCAGCGAGGTGACAGCGTCCGTGACCTGCTTGGAAAGCCGACGGCCCTCGGGCGACAATTTCAGCAGCGCCATTAGCGCTGGCATGATCTCCTCGAGCCGCGCGTCCTCCGCGCGGAACCGGTCCAGTGCGTCCGTCGCCTTGACCCGGTTGGCCCGGTTGATCTCCTCGTCGACCTGAACGACGAAGCCTCGGAAATACTCCATCGTCGCGCCAAGCAGGCCGACGAACGCCTCCTTTTCGGGCGTGTCCTTCAGCCCCTCGCGGTTCGACTGGTCCACCAGATACCTATTGCCGGCCTTCGAGATGAGCGCGCGGCCCACGATCTGACCGCGGTTGAGCTTGAAACCGCTCGTCGAGAAAGCGTCGCGGTCGAGGTCCAGCCAGTCATCTTTCGGCCCGCCGTAGGGATTGACACGGTAGCCGTCACGGTAGAGCGACACCCCGCCGGCCCAACTGGCCAGCAGCCGGCGCACGGCGGCGAGGTCGCCGATGCCCTCGATCTTCTTGAGGACGCGGCGGTTGAACCAGTAGACTTCCAGCTTGAACGGCCCCATCCGCTTCAGCGTTTCGGCGGACGCCTCCCCGGCCAGCGTGGCGACCTCGACGCCCTTGAACTCAAAAGGCCGCCTGCGCTTGCGCAGCCTGTAGTCCATTATGCCGGACAGCACGGGCCTGCCCCATTTGTCCCATTCGAGCGTCGCGTCGAACACCCCGTGGGCATGATCCAGGATGAAGCTGGAGAAGGGGGGTATCTCGACGCTGATCGCGTTGAACGTAAGCTTCAGCGGTAGCTTGCGGCGGCTGAACGGGTCCACTAGCTTCGAGAAGTGTTCGCGGGCAAGCGCGTCCAACTTGTCGTAAGTCCACGCGGCGGTCAGCGCCGTTATTCTGACTATCGTCCCATGACGATCAGCACCCTTCTTCGCTCCGACCTCCGGCTTCACGTCGATCGAGGAGATGTCCTCGTCACCGGCGTCGGCAAAGTCGTTCCAGTTGATGTTGAGCACGTTCCAGGTCGGGTCGGCGGCCGTCGCAGTGATCACCTCTAGGCAGTCGCCGAGCCGCATGGCGGACAGCCGCCCCAAGCCCTTCTCGCCCAGGATGACGTGATCCTCCTGGCCCTCGACCGGCGGACAGGAGGCCTGCCGGTCGCGCTCGCGCGCGCGCTCGCCGGTCCCGATCGTGAGATAAACCCGCTCGAGCGTGGCCTCGCTCATGCCGGTGCCGTCGTCGTCGACGTCGATCCGGTTCGCTTCGCGCAGAGCTGTGACGAACTCGCGCTTGTTGTCCGCGCCGCGCAGGGCGGCAATCAGCTCGTCTGCCTCCGGCGCCTCCTCGTCGACCGCATCGATCGCGGTTTCGCGCAGATGTCGCCAGTTGCGCGGCGCGGCCGACGGCTTGGCGATACCGCGTTCGTTGGGCTCGCGGCGCTCGCCGAGTTCGCGGAGTAGTTCGTCGTAGGTCTCGAACGGCATGCGCACGAGCACGTCGACGCGGACATCGGGCGACCTTGCGTCCAGTGAATTTTTGACCAGCTCATAGAAGGCTATCCCGTCCGAACTGATTAGGTCGGAACCCAGGTGGAGAATCGTACGAGCAGTGACACGAAACTTCATCCCGCCGCGCTCTGGATAGGACCAACCCGCTCTGGACGCGATCCAACCGTCATCAATACTTCGTCGTCGGCGCGCAATGCTTTCCCCTTATCGATCAACATCATGCCCACAATGTCGGCCCCGGTCCATCCCCTCAGGAGATTTGCCGCCATGTCAGACGCAATGGTGTATGGCTGGGGCCGGCGTCACATGCGCCGCCGTTTACCGCCCCGAGGATAACCATTCGTCAAACCAAGTGGCTGAAGACCAGATGTCACGCTTCCTTACCGCTTTGTGGATCCGAATAGCGCAAAATACTGTCCTGCGGTCAATAGCCGCGTTCTGATTTTCATCAGGTTCGAATATGCCAGCGTCCGACACTGCTATCAGAACGATATCCCGCGCGCTGCTATCGCTGCTCGAAGCAGCGATTTCGGTTCCAATGATGGTCACTCTCGCTGCCTTAACGGACAGCGGCTATAGGGCCTAAATGTCGGGCGGGTGAATGGCTGGGATGGGGCGCGTTGCCCCCCTTCAGCGGATTCTATATAGTTTGTGAATGACGGCTTTGTTGGATTTGTCTCTCCGAAGCCGACTGTCGCGAAAGTCCCATTTCTAGCCACAGAGCGGGCGGGCCATATCTGACGCTCGGGCCGATAAGCAGACAGAATTTGCGCAAGTTTTGGTCGCTCAAGTTGATTCGTTTAGTTCTGGGCATCAGCATCCTTCTGACGCTAAGGTGCCGAGGATGCGTACCGATCTTGAACATCTTCCGGCCAATAAGCAGCGTGAGCTCGACCGGGTAAAGCAGATAATCTTCGAGGAATTCGATGATGCGCTGGCGCTTGCCCGGCATGATTGGAAAAAGAAGGGCCGCATTCTGAAGGTCATTCTGTATGGCAGCTATGCCCGCGGCGGATGGGTGGATGAGCCTCATACCGCCAAAGGCTATCAATCCGACTATGACGTTCTGATCATCGTCAACGATCAGCGCCTGACCGATCGCGTCACCTACTGGTCCAAACTCGATCAACGCCTCATTCTCGAACTGACCGTTACCAAAGGGCTGCGGACGCCTGTGAACTTCATCGTTCACACTCTGCAGGAGGTGAACGACGGCCTGGCCCACGGACGCTATTTCTTCATGGACGTCGCCCGAGACGGTATTGCGCTATATGAGGCGGAAGATACCGAACTCCATCAGCCCAAACCCAAAACGCCTAGCCAAGCGCTGGAGATGGCGCAGGAATACTATGAAGAGTGGTTTCCGGCCGCAATGAAGCGCTTCGACATCGCGAAATTCGATATTGAAAAGGCCTATTTAAAGGATGCCGCTTTCGATTTGCACCAGGCGTGCGAACGTCTCTATCATTGCGTCCTATTGGTTTGCACATTTTATTCCCCCCACGTGCATAATCTGGGCTTCTTGCGTACGCAGGCCGAACGCATCGACCGCCGTCTCGTCCACGTCTGGCCGGGGGACACGAAAAAGGACCGCGCAGCCTTCGAAAAGCTCAAAGATGCCTATGTGAAGGCGCGTTACTCCAAACATTATCGCGTCTCTCTCGATCAGCTCAACTGGCTGGCGGAGCAGATCGAGGAGCTGGGGCGCGTCGTACATATGGTGTGTTCGGAACGCTTGGCCGTCCTCGAAGGCGAGGTCCGCAAGGCGGGCTGACCCACCCTTGCATGCCCTTTGCCAAGTTGGCATGATTGCTGGGCACGACGGGATCGATCTGGCTACCGGGTGTAGGATTTACCTGCCAGCATCATGCACACCTGTCCTGTCCGGACGGGTGGCCGTTTCGGGATAAGGCGCGCACCGCGCTGGACGACGGCGACCATCGCTGATCTGGCTGTCCGGTTTTCCGGATATTCCAGCATGCCGCGTGGACGCTTTCCATGCTTTATCATTGCTGCCTGCCTGTGCGGACGAACTGCGAGCCATTGCCATGAGCGCCGGGCCAAAGGACAGGCCTGTGCTGACCGCGACCAGCGCGGACAGCGCGCTGCTCGACACGCTTTTTCGGCAAGAGGCTTCACGCCTGCTTTCCTATTTCCGGCGAAAGACCGGGGATGCCGAAACCGCCAGTGATCTTGTCCAGGAGAGTTTCGTTCAGATTGCGCGCGTTCCGCGGATTGGCGATCTGGTCAATCCCGCCGCCTATCTACAGCGGGTTGCCCGAAATCTCCTCTTTGGCCGCGCCCGTGGACCGCGCCGAGCCTTCGAGCGGCAGATGGTCGCGCTTGAAGAGGACATCAACTGCGCCCATCCGCCACAACAAGAAATGGAGATTGAAGCCGGAGACCTGCTTGTCCTTTACGAAAAGGCTGTTGCCGGTCTAGCGCCAAAAACACGTGAGATTTTCCTGATGAGCAGGCGCGACGGCATGACCTACAAGGAAATTCAGACGAAGATCGCGCTAAGCATGGGTGCCGTAGAATATCATATGATGCGCGCCATAGCCCATATCGACCAATATCTGGACGACCATGACCAATTTGCCCGCTGATCCCGCCCCTGACCTGGACCCGCGCACCGTTGCGGCCATGTGGCTGGCAAAAATGCAGCGACCCGATGCCGAGCGGTATCGATCGGATCTTGATGCGTGGCTCGCCGCCGACCCTGCCAATCTTTCGGCTTACAATAAGGCGGCCGGCCGTTTTCACGATGCGAAGATGTTGAGCCGGTCAACGCGATGGCAGCGAGCACCGGGGGATCGTCCCGGTCACCGCACGCAATGGGCTCTCGTCGCGATCGTTGTTGTCGTGTTGGGCGCAGCCTGGCCGCTCTGGAACACGCTATCGCCCCCTGCCACAATCGAGACCAATGGTCGGCAGACCGCTGCAGTAGACACAAGTGTCTCATCAGCCACCATAGAAAACCAGCATGGTGCGATTTCCCGCCGGCGCCTGCCCGACGGATCATTCGTATCGCTGGATACGCAAAGCGTGATGCGGTTTGCCTTCAACCCGAAGGCCCGGGATATCTGGCTGGATGCCGGCCGCGCACGCTTTTCCGTTGCTCATGACGGTCGCCCGTTCATCGTGCACGCCGGAACAGGAACAGTGACAGCAACCGGGACAGTGTTTGACGTCGCCCTTGCGCTTGGCGGATCCGTGCAGGTCAGATTGCTGGAAGGGGGCGTCGATGTGCAAACGTCGATCGCACGTCCAATGCCGCCGCGTAAGCTGAAGGCGGGTCAGGCCCTGACCTTCACCCGGATCGATCATGCCGTGCCGATCGCCGCCATCGACCCGCGCGACATCGAATGGGTCGATGGCATGATGGCATTTGAGTCCGCCCCCCTCTCGGAAATCGTCGCTATCGCCAACCGGTATGCCCGCGCACCGATCCGCATCGAGGGCAGCGGCCTTCCTGACATGCGGCTGTCCGGTCGGTTTCGGATCGACAATTCCGACCGGCTAGCTGCCAATCTGGCCCAAAGTCTCGATTTGACCGTAGAACATCAACCCTCTGGTGCGATCATCCTGCGACGCTGAAATTATTTTACGTCCCCCTTAAGGTCTTCGCCTAACCCCGCATCGATCCCCTTGAACGACCGCCAACGGCAGGCGTCACAAAAGGGGCTGACTATGCGTATTTCCGGAATTCTGCATTCTACTCTGCTCGCCAGCGCGGCGCTGACCACGCTGGGGGTGTACCAATGCGCTACGGCCCAAACCGACGTCGCGCTGCCATATAATCAGTCCAGCCAGCCAATGGCCGAGGCGCTGCGCGAGGCCGCCGCTGCAGCCAGGATGGAGATATTCTTCGTACCTGCCGATGTCGCCGGGCTCACTGCGCCTTCGCTGCAGGGACAATTCACGCCGCAGGTCGCCATCGATCGATTGCTGGCCGGAACCGGACTGCATGCACGTATTACGGACGGGACTATCTTCATTCGGGGGCGAGATGCGGCGGCGGATGCCCTCGCCTCGGGTGAAGCGGCGAACGCGATCGTCGTCACCGGATCCCGGCTGAAGGGTGTTACGTCGCCATCGCCTACCATCGTGCTAGATCAGGAAGACATGCGGAACGCCGGGCAAACCAATCTTGGCGACGTCGTTCGGAGCATCCCACAGAGTTTCGGCGGCGGCCAGAATGTGGGTGTTGGACTGAATGTCCCCGCCGCCAGCGGCGTCAATGTCGGCTCGGGATCAAGCATCAATCTGCGCGGTCTGGGATCGGATGCAACCCTGACACTGCTCAACGGTCATCGGCTGGCCTATAATGTGTCGCGGCAAAGCGTCGATGTGTCCGCCATCCCCATGCTGGCCGTCGATCGCCTCGAGATCGTGGCGGACGGTGCGTCCGCGATCTACGGATCTGACGCTGTCGCCGGCGTTGCCAACATCATCCTGAAACGCGACTTCGACGGCGTCAGCGCCAGCGCCCGGCTGGGAATGTCGACCGATGGCGGCAACGAGCAGCAGCAATATGGCGTTATCGTGGGGAAAAAATGGGGTAGCGGCGGGGCTTTCATAGCCTATGATTTCGAACGCGACACGGCGATCGAGGCGCGCCAGCGCAGCTATACCGCCAGCTATGGCGCGCAATCCCTCTTTCCCGCTGTAAAACGGCATAACCTGATCATGAGTGGCCATCAGGCATTGACCGCTGATCTCACATTTTCGCTCGACGCGCTCTACAACCACCGCACCAGCCTCTACAATTATCCGCTTAACGCGACCGGAGACTATCGCCAGTTGGGAACATTGCTGTTTCCGCGCAATACCTCCTTCGCTCTGGCGCCGTCGCTGGACTGGTCGGTCGGCCAGGGCTGGTCGCTCTCCCTTGCTGGCATGTACGGCAAGGACAAGACGCACTATGATTCCGACACCTACATCAGCGGATCCGTCTTTTCGTCGGTCCGCGCTTGCTATTGCAACGATGCCCAGTCGATCGAACTGAATGCCAGCGGGCCGCTGATGCAGTTGCCGGGCGGCGAGGCCAAACTCGCCGTCGGCGGCGGCTATCGACGCAATGGATTTCATGCCTATCGGACAACCGGCTCGCCGCAAAACATCAATGTGTCTCAGGACAGCTATTACGGTTTTACCGAACTGAACCTCCCGCTAGTCTCGCGGATGATGGGCGTGCGCTTCGTCGATCAACTGACGTTCAGTGGCGCGATCCGCTATGAGGATTATCCGGGCATCGACAAGATCGCCACGCCCAAGCTCGGCCTGATCTACGCGCCCACGCCCGATTTCTCATTGAATGGATCCTGGGGGAAATCGTTCAAGGCGCCCACCATGTTCCAGCAATATTCGGGGAAATTCGTATCGGTCACCGCGGTGCGCAATGTGGGCGGATCGGGCTATCCGGCGAACGCCACCGCGCTATTGGTGACCGGGGGGAACCCCGATCTCAAGCCCGAGCGCGCCACGAGCTGGACAGCGACGCTCGATCTCCACCCACGAGCAGTCCCAGACCTGCAGATCGAATTGAGCTATTTCGACATTGCCTATCGCGATCGCATCGTCGCACCCATCACCTACAGCAGTCAGTCGCTGAGCAATCCCATCTATGCGGATTTGATAAATGTCTCGCCGTCCGAGGCTGACAAGGCGTCCGCTCTGGCAAATACCGAGTCGATCAATTATCTGACCGGCGCCTACAATCCGGCGACCGTTGTCGCCATTGTGGACAATCGCAACGCCAATGCTACGCGGCAGAATATCAAGGGCGTGGATCTGTCGGTTCGCTACGCGCTCGCCCTTGGCGGCGGGCAACGACTGACATTCAGTGCCAACGGCAGCTATCTGCATAGCGCGCAAAAGCTGAGTGCCAGCCAGCCGCTCGTGGCTCTGGCAGGCACGATCTTCAATCCGCCCCATTATCGGGGTCGCGGTGCCGTCACCTGGACCAACGGCGCCACATCCTTGTCGACGACCCTGAGCTATATGGGATCGACGGAAGACCTTCGCTTCACGCCTGTCACCCGATCGGGCGAGATGACGACGATCGACCTTACGGCGCGGCATCATATAGGCGAGGCGGGTCTGCTATCGAACATGGATGTGGGGCTGACCCTTCTCAATATCCTCAATGAGAAGCCGGGGGTCGTGCGCCGCTCGCAAGTCTACGATCTGCCCTACGACTCCACCAACAATTCAGCGATCGGGCGCTTCGTCAGCCTTTCGATCACCAAGCATTGGTGATCGTCATGACATTGGCATGGATGAACTATCGCGCACGGTTGTTGATCGTGGGCATCGGCGTGCTCCTGGGCAATGTCGGGGTGACGCCAGCCATGGCCTCGCAATGTGCGGATTTGCTACCCAGTCTGCGCCAGGACGTCGCGCGCGCCGTGACGGCGGGCGATATCGCGAAGTTGCGGGACATAGGGCCAATCGGCGGCATGCCCCCAGGACAAAGTCCGCTTGCCCTGTCACCTGATGGGCGGTCGATCGCCTTCATCCTGACCCGGGCACATCCTGAGACCAACAGCTATTGCCAGGGTCTCGTGGTGGTCGATCTTCGGCGGGGTAGCGTGGCCCGGATCGTCGATCAAGGTGGAGAATTGATCCGGGTCACCTTCCAGAGCGAACAGCGCGGACTTCTGACAGACACGGGTATCGCCGCGATCAACCAGCCGCGGTGGTCGCCCGATGGTACCCAAATTGCGTATCTGCGGAAGGATGGGGGCAGGACGCAGGCATGGCGGGCGAGTGTGCGTGGAAAAAGCGGCGCGCAGGTGTCCCATTCCCCCGTCGATGTCGAGGCCGTCGCCTGGTCGGATGACGGGAAGGCGCTCATATATGCCAACCGGCCATCCCTGATCGAAGAAAATGCTAAGCTCGATCAGGAAAGCCTGACCGGCTACCTGTTCGACGATCGGGCGATGCCCATCTATGGTGACCGACCGATGATCCGGGGGCCATTGCCCCTTCATTATGCCGCTGCAGATATTTCCTCGACGTCCTCATCGGATCGCTCCGCCACGCCAGCAGAGCGGACCGCGCTCGACCTGATCGGTCCGGACATGTTGCTGGGCCGTCCTTTGGCCATCACCGCGCCTTCTGGCGAGGAAGGGTGGGTAAAGGCAGAGGTGCCCGATCGTTATCTCAGTCCTATCCGCTTGTGGGGCAAGGACCGGCAGGGCCGTGAATGGCAGTGTCAGCACAGCAGCTGTTCCGATGGCATCATCGGCATGTGGTGGTCCGCCAAACATCGAGCCGTCCGGTATCTGCGCCGCGACGGCTATGGCGGCAGTCGCCTGACATTCTATCTATGGACGCCAGGACGCAACGCGCCTCGAAAGATGTGGGGTACTGATGGCCTGCTGACGGGCTGCCTCCCTGCGGAGGATCATCTGATTTGCGCCCAGGAAGGATCAACCCAGCCCCGGCGCATCGTGGCGTTGGATGCCGATACCGGCCGATCATCGGTTATCTTCGATCCCAACCCGGAATTCCGGCATCTGCAGATGGGAAAGGTCCAGCGCCTTTACTGGAGGAATCCGTTGGGCTTTGAGACCTTCGGCGACCTTGTTCTGCCCGCCAATTACCCCGTCGGCGCAAAACTGCCGATGATCGTCGTCCAATATCGAACACGCGGCTTCCTGCGTGGCAGTATCGGTGACGAATATCCCATCCATGCCTTTGCCGCGCAGGGCTTCGCCGTCCTGAGCGTCGAGAGCCCGCCGTTCTTCGCTACCAGTCTAAAGCAAGGCAACTGGCGGACGTGGAAGGATGCGGAATCGGAAAATGTGAAAGGATGGCGGGAACGGCACAATGTGGCCTCGTCCATCGTCGCCGGTGTCAAGGCGGCTATGGCGACAGGCGTGATCGATCCGAAGAGGATCGGCCTGACCGGTCTGAGCGATGGCTCAACCACCGCTTGGTATTTGCTCATCAATACCGATCTGTTCGCTGCAACCTCTGTCAGCACCTGTTGCGCCGACCCCAAAACGGACCTGATCATGGGTGGGCCAGCCTGGGAAAAGGAACGGCGGCGTTTCGGTTACCCCGCGCCAACCACTGATAATCCATCCTTCTGGCAACCCATCTCGCCCGCCATGAACGCGGCTAGGATCAAAGGACCCGTGCTGATGCAACTGGCGAGCGACGAATATCTGCGCGCGCTCGAGGCCTATACCGCCTTCCGGGAGATCGGCCCGCCGGTCGAGATGTTCCTCTTTCCGGGCGATCACCACATCAAGTGGCAACCGGCTCACCGCATGGCCATCTATGCGCGCAATATCGACTGGTTCAATTTCTGGTTGCGTGATGCCGTCGATCCGGCGCCGGAGAAGGTGGCGCAATATGATCGGTGGCGGAGGCTGAAATCGCAACGTCGTCCATAATGGGATGGGTTCATCATTAGCGCGCAGCCCATGACTGCGCCCATGCTTCGGCATCGACCAACCGCATCAGCCGCCAGAAATCGCCGTTCCGGGCATGTTGCGACCGATCGATGCTCTGCTCGATTGCGCCCATATCCAAAAGGCCCGCCTGTGCCAGAAGACCTTCCCGTAGCATGGTCGCAATGGTCTTCCGATGGGCTTCGAACAGGGTCGCTACGAAGCTGTCGGGCGTGCCTTTTGATAATCTGGCGACAAGCGGCGGGGGCAAGACATCTTCGAACGCCTTACGGGCGACGCTGCGATTGCGGCCGTCGCGGCACCAGAGCCAGGATGGAATTTTCAGGCAAAGTTCCACGATTGGCTGAGACAGCAGGGGCGAGATGACGGGCCTATTGAAAGCACGTTCGCTGTCGAGATGGTTTTGGATGCGCAAAAGCAGGGCGATGTGGCTCGCCGTTCCCGGCAGCGCACCGTCTGGCGCGTCCAGCCAATCGTGCCTGCAGGCTGCAGTCGCTTCCTGCGTGGCAAAAGACGACAGAAAGCTCAGGTCCGGCTTCCAGACATAATGGGCTGCCTTTTGCCGACTCTTCCGCCAACCGCTTCTGGCGACAGACCAGATATCGGCATGGGCGAGCGCGCTCATGTCCATGATCGCCCGCAAGGTTCCACGACCGATGCCCTCGACCAGCATCTGATCGGCGATCGGCGCCCCGGATTGCAGATAGCAGAAGACATTGTCACCACCGCCGCCGTTGAAGAAGACATCTGCCCCGACCTCATCTGCAAGCCCTATCCCCAGCGCGTCGCCTGCCTGAGCGAAGGATCGGACCGAGGGGCGTGGAAAGCGGGCGGCACCTGAGCGATGCAGGTCAACGAGGCCCACTTCCAGCATTCTTTCGAACAATGGCTGCCCGAGCTGATTGGTCAGTTGCCGGGCATAATCCCGCTCGTCTCCCGACGGATCGGCGGTCACCAATGTAATATGGCTTGCGCGAACATCCTGGGGCATGGCCGCCGCGACGACGGAGGAATCGAGCCCCCCCGACAAATAGAGGAGGACATGCGCAAATGGCTGCGTCCACGCTTGGACGCAGTCCATGATAGTCTCGCGCAGCAGGCGGACGGCCTCAACCTCATCGCGGATGAGCGACAGGCGACCGGTGTGCTGCCACGGTGACCAAAAAGCCGCAATATCTTGCGAGCCCGTCTCGGCAACCCGTATATGCGAGCCCCCGGGCAGTTCGGTCAGGCCTTCGATACAGGTCTGCGCCGGACGCATTTGATCGGCGATCAGGAACCGCGTGAGTGCCCGCCAATCAATATTGGTCCCGACAAGACCCGCGTCGACAAGCAAAGCCGGCTCGGACACAAACGCAATGATTCCTTTATGCCGCACATGATAACATGGGATCATGCCGGAGGGATCGCGGGCGATCTCGATCGCCATATCGTCCGGGCTCTGCCGGATGGTGACATAAGCCCCCCAGTTCGATGACCCGCGACTGGTCGGCGGTGCTTGGGAGATGACCACGACCTGGCGGCTGCGACCGCCAACCTTTTCGAACATATAGCCCAGGATGATCCCGGCGCGGTCATCCGCCATGACAAACGGGCCGCCGGGTTCAACCAACACGACCGCGCGGCCGAATGCGGCGACCTTTGTAAAGCCCGTCACGGCAATGACGCGATTCACCACGGTGTCGATGCTTTCGAGGAGATCGCCTGGAAAGACGAGCGCGATGTAGCGGAGCGCCATTACAGGACCAGTATCGGCTTGAAACGCCGCACATGATCGACACGATCGTCGAGAATGAGATCGTCTTGCTCAACCCAGCTATGCGCCGAGAAGGGATGCAACTGCACACCAAAGACCAGCCTCGCATCATGGCCGCGCTGCTGCGCGTGGCGGTAGAGGGCCAGTGCCCGGATCAGGCAATGATCGACTGGGAGATAATAGCGACGCGACGCTTCATAGGCAGCGCATAGGCCTCGCATGCCGGGCGCGGACGATCTAGGGACAGCAGGCAGTGGTGTTGCTTCCTTAAGCCGACGCAGGGTCGTCGGCAAACCCTGCCGTTTCAATGTGCGACGCATTGCCGCCAAACGGACAATAATCTCAGGAATCTTGGCCGCCATGCGTGAGGCGCCATCCTCTTCGTCGAAGATGCTGCGCCCGGCTGGTTTATGCTGGCAGGGTGTAAGTGGCTTGGCGCCTTCACCGTGGCCAATGATTCCCGCAGCGCGCAGCGGCGCTATCTCCTGTTCCGTAAGGCCCCCATTGGAGGACTTCAGAAGCTTTTGAAGACTGTCGCGCGCAGGCCCTGTCAGGCTGAAATAGCGATTCGCCTCATAATCCATGAAGATGAGGTGATGCTGGATTTCACAGAATGTCAGTCCGGGGCGAAGCGACAAGGCCATGAGACGCCTCTCCGATAACCGGTGCGCGGGAGCACCGCGCACCGGCAGTGGTGTCAGTCGTCGGAAAGGCCGACCGGATTCTGCAGCCCGATCTCGTCACCCTGGCCAAGGCCCGGGCCCTTCGTCTCGACGCTGATTGCGCCAAGGTCGATCATATCGTCGTTGCGACGTTCGACAGTCTTTTCCATCACACGTTCCTCTTCGATAGACCGCGATCCATTTCGCGGCACCGACAAGGATGTGCCCGGCGATCGATTATAAGAATTTTATAATCCGATTATAATCGCGACCGACCTTCAATCCCCACGCATAATGGACATCCCAGAGAATGCTAACAGGGAGAAGGCAGCCTATTTCCGACGCGGGACGTGACCGTGCTGTGAGACATGAGTTGGGATCATGCGCTGCCGTCTTTAGCAAAGCCTGGACATACACGACAGCGACCCGGTCACGCCCGCTCTGCCGGCGGCATTGATCCAAATCTATCCCGACATTTCTACAATCGCAAATTCTGGCATCTATAAGAGGTGCCGCGAGGGTTCGTTTTTCCCCCATTTCTGGGGATTTCCAGCATGAGTGAACCGCGAAACATTGGGTTTGTCTGAAGAACCAATGCGTCGAGGGTTGGAGCATGATCGAAATCCGTCACCTCCATTATGTCATAGCGACGGCGGAGCTTGGGAGTTTTAGCCAAGCAGCCGAGTCGCTGCGCATCAAGCAATCGACGTTGAGCCAACGAATCCGCCATCTCGAGCAGCGGCTTGGCACCGACCTGTTCGAGCGCTCGACCCGCGGCGCCCGACTGACGCGCGCAGGAGACCATTTTATATCGGGCGCGCGCCAGCTTGTGGCTGACCTCAACAGCCTTCATCGCAACACGATCATCTTTGGACAAGGGCGCCGCGGTGCGCTGAAGCTGGGCCTTTCAGGCGCAGTGCCCAGTAGCGCGGCGCAGTCTCTCATGCTGGAATTCAGCAAACGCCATGCAGACATCCAGCTATCTGCTGCGGTCTGCGACAGACAGGCGCTAGTACGCGACTTCGAGCGCGGCCAACTCGACGCCATCATCGTTGCAGGCCATCTGGCCCCGCCAGGCGCGGCATATCACGCTATTGGCAGCAGCCGGCTTTTTGCTGTCATGGTCCGCGACAACCCTCTGGCATTTCGTGCGCCGCTGTTCTGGTCGGATCTGCGCGACCTTACCCTTCTACTTGCGGACAGCGCGCGCGGGGACGACCTGCTCTCCCAAGTTGCGGGACGTCTTACCCTGGCCCAATCGCAGGCTGGTCTGGATCGTGCGGCGATCGTCCGTAGCCCGCTGAATTTGAATGGGCTCTACCAACTGATTGAAGCAGGCTGTTTTACCATCGTGCAGGAGGGGGCGTTCGCTCGCTTGCCCCCGCATCTGGTCGCCTTGCCCATCCACGAGCCCCATGGCCATGCGCGCATCGATTTTGGCCTCTGCTGGCGTGAAGACGCTAGCAATCCTGCGCTGGCCCCTTTGCTTGGGACCATCATGACCGTTGCCGAGAAGCCTTACCGCTGCGATGCCTTGCAAAGGCGCGGTCCCCCGCCATGAACCGTTCCAACATGGGGCCGATGAGGCGTTCGGGAGAAACCTGCGCTTCACCCGTTTCAGTGGCCAACGCCGCAGCATAGCGCACGAGGTCGCGATGGACATTGGCTGGCAATTCCAGACTGATCTTGACGGGCTTGTCGTCCGCCAGCGATCCCAGGCGCAGCTTGGCCATCACCGATTGCCTTGAGGGGGAAGGATAAGGTCGCGCGTGATCATGACGCGCAGTGGATGGCCCGGCCGGATGGTCAAGGTCGGGGCTACCGCTACCTGACGCTGTACGATCTCTTGCCCGGCCTGATTGAAGCTGTCCTGCGACCCGCGGCGCAGCGCCCGGATGATGTCGTTATCGCTACCGGCCGCCAATTCCGTGCTAAGGCCCAAAAGAGTAGAGATCATGGCAGCGCGCGCAACGTCACCCCAATGATTGTTTACGCTGTCCTGCAAGCCCGAAAAGCCGCTGGCATCGGCAGCAGGTTGACGCTCGAGCAGCATCGAACGCCCGTCGGGCATGATGAGGCGCGTCCACGCCATCAGAAGCCGCGACTGCCCCGCATCGATTTGCGAATCATACTCCCCGATCAACCTTGCGCCTTGCGGAATGAGCAGGATGCGCCCTGTCGGGCTGTCATAGACATTCTGCGTGACCTGGGCGCTGATCTGACCGGGCAGGTCGGATCGAATGCCAGTGATCAAGGCGGCGGGTATGATGCTGCCAGCCTGCAGGATGTTGGCGGACGCCACAGGTTCGACGGTCGATGAGGCGAGCGAGCGCGTGTCCATGGTGCCCGCCATGAAAGCACGCTTGGCCGCGCTACCCGATGCCGTCATTGCCGATGGGGCGGCAAGGTCCGGGCCGAACGCTGGCGCGGTGGTCGGCGACCCCGTGGCGACGTGCTCAGACGCCCCGCCCGTCGATTGGGCACTCCCCTGTCCTGTGAACAACTGGCTTGCATGCGCAGCGTCCCGTTCCTGACGCGCCTTTTGCCGTGCTGCGACGGCCGGATCGATGGCCTGGCGATCGGATGGATAGCCTTGCCGGGAAAGTTGGTGATCGTTGCCGCCCTGTTGTGCAGCAAGGATCGGCCGTCCCAGGTCGCCCGGCAGTGGCGGTCCCAATTGCGGGACCTGGCTGTAGTCCTTGGGCGCTGATCCCAGCCCGTCGGCCTTTGCCCGGCCCTCGGTCGCATAGACTTCCTGGCCGACCGGTTTCTCCGGCGGCTGTAGTGCATAGATGAGAGCGCCCCCGATGCTCAAACCTGCAAACACGCCCACCCCAGCCAATGTCTTGCGGGACAGGCGCATGACCGTCGGCGCATCGCCTCCCAACTTGAACGGCGCCGCCGGCGACGGCGCAGGCGAACTATTGTGCTCGCTACGGTCGCTCATGGTCGGCTTCTCCTTCCGCTGGCGATCCGTGTCAGGCGTACCCGCTGCGCCGTCTTCTTGTCCCCCATGCGCAACTCGGCTGCGCTGAAGAGCCGGTCGATGATGATGAAACGGTCCTGCACACGATAATTGACGAGCTCGGCATTGCCGCCGCTGCCAAGGATGAAGACTGGCGGCATTTCGTCCTGCGCGACGCTTGCGGGAAACTCGATGAAGACCTGGCTACCGTCGTCGAACGCGCGCAGTGGTCGCCAGCTCGGCTTGTCCCCATTGATCGCGTAGCCGAAATCGAGCGAAGCGATGTTGATGCCCGCGGCGATCGGCGTCTTTATGGCGATAGCGGCGTTGCGCTGCCGCAGCGCTATCAATTCATCCTGAGGGTATGACCAGGATACCGACGCCATATAGGTGGTCGGGGTGGCGCGCAGTTCGAGATGATAGGTCCGCCGATCGGTGTTGATCACCAGATTGGTCAGGAGATCGGGCCGGGTCGGCTTTGCCAGGATGTGGACGCGTTGCGTCTCGCCCGCACCGCTGAGCGTATCGCCGATAATCCATCGCACGGTATCACCCGCAGCGACGGGCCCCGCGCCGACAAGCGTTTCTCCGGGCTGAAGGGCGATGTCCGTCACCTGGCCGGGCGCCGTATAGACCTGATAAAGAGCGCCTTCCGCCCAGGGATATTGCTGCATGGCGTTGATGAAACCATCGCGCGCGGGCTCTATGCGGGCTGCGGCATTGGCGGCGACGATCCGGGTTTTGGGGTCGGCAAGCGCCGGGGCGGGAGCTATGGGCGGCACCGGCTTGAGTTGCCCCGGCAACGGCAGCGGCTTTGCAACAGTTACGATCTCGACCTGTTTCTCAGGTTCCGCGATGCGCACCGCAGGCGTCTGCGTTGCCCCATACAGGGCTGGGCGCGTCGCTGCGCAGGCGGCGGTCGTGTTTACGGAAATCAGCAAAGCCCCAATTGCGGCCCCGGAACGATGAACGTGCATCATTGGGAAAGCTCCTTCGACCAGTTGATGGCGTTGACGAACAGGCCGAGCGGGTTCTTGCGCAGGGCATCGGGCGCGGAGGGAGGCTGGATCACGACCGTCACGATGGCCGACCACCGGCTTGTCTCAACCAGTGCCCCATCCTGGTATCGCCGCTCGGTCCAGGAAACGCGAAAGCTGCTGTCCGACGACCGGATCACGCTCGATATGTCGACCGCAACCTGCGTCTTGCCGACAAGCACGAACGGGTCATTCGCCCGCGCATAATCATTGAGGACCATGGCGCCGCGATCCGTGGTGAAGTCATAGGCGCGCAGCCATGCTTGGCGCAGGACGATTGGATCGGCCGGGATGCTGCGAACCTGTTCGACGAAGCGCGCAAGATGGAAGGCGATCTGCGGATCGGTCGGACGGTATCCCGCATCGGCGGGGCCGACGGCCTGTGCATCGCCGAACTTGTCCACCTGCACGACCCAGGGCACGATCGAGCCGCGCGCCGATTGCCAGATCAAGCCGGCGGCAAGGCCACCAGACAGCATCAGCGTGCCGAAAAAGGCGAGACGCCAATTGCGCGCCTGGACGCGCGCCGATCCGATGCGATCGTCCCAGGCTTGGCCAGCACGCTGGTAAGGCGTGACCGGCTCCGGGGTCTGGCCGTACCGGATGGATGGTCGTTTGAACATGATCAGTCCCTTCCGCTCAGATCTATTGAAGCGCCGCCACCACCGCTGTCGCCGGCGCGCAATGTGTGGGCGGCGGTCGAAACCCCGTGGGCGATGGCCTGCCGCTGGCGCATTGCCGTCGCCCATTTTGGCGGCCCGGACGCAGCTTCTGCGCCACCACTGTTCGTCGATGCGCCCGATTTCCCGGCTTCGAAGCTTTGCTTCATTGCATCGGCAGCGCGGCGGAGTGGGGACGTGGCGGCAGAGCCGGCCGCTCTTCCCAGCGCACCCATGCCGCCCGCGACGGCGTCTCCCCCGCTCTTGCCCGCTGCGCCGGCGCTATAGGTGGCGCTGGTCGATCCGGCCGCACGGGCAGCGGCGCTCGATGCGCTCGCTACGGCCCCGCCGACAGCGCCCGCCGCGAGCCGGGCGCCTGCCGCCCCGCCGGCTAGGGTGGCACCGGCGGCAATCGCCGCACCCGCCGCTGCGCCTGCACCAAGCTGCGGACCTCCGGTAACGATGCCATTGGCGATGCCGGGGCCGAATATGCCCAGACCAAGCAAGGCCAATGAGGCGAGCGCGATCGACATGGCCTGTTCCGCAGCCGGCGCTGTTCCACCCAGCGCATTGATGAACTGGTCGAACAGTCTCGTGCCGATGCCGGTGATGACGGCGAGAACCAGGATCTTGATGCCGCTCGATACGATATGGCCAAGCACCCGCTCCGCCATGAATGCCGTCCGCCCAAAAAAGGCGAAGGGCAGCAGGACGAACCCGGCCAGCGTCACCAGCTTGAACTCGATCAGCGTGATGAACAGCTGTACGGCAAGAATGAAGAAGGCGAGGATCACAATCATCCAGGCCAGCAGCAGCACAGCGATCTGGACGAAATTGGCAAAAAACGAGGTGAGCCCCATCATCTCCGACGCGGACGTGAGAAGTGGTTCGCCTGCATCAAGCCCAACCGCCGCAACGCTACCCGGCTTCATGAACTCGGTGAGGCCGATGCTGGCGCCGCTGGCCTTGAGGCCGAGGCCGGCAAAGGACTGGAACAGGATCTGCGAGAGCGAGGAGAAGTTGCCGATGATGAAGGCGAAGAAGCCGATATAGAGCGTCTTCTTGACCAGGCGTTGCAGGACATCCTCGTCGGCACCCCACGCCCAGAACAGCCCGGCAAGTGTCACGTCGATTGCGATCAGCGTGGTCGAGAGAAACCCGACTTCCCCGCCGAGCAGGCCAAAACCGGAATCGATATAGGCCGTGAAGGTCGCCAGGAACCCGTCGATGACGCCGACATCATTCATGTCGGGCATGCTCCTGCCAATCGGATCGGGCGCTGCGGCCATCATCTGTGCCGAAGAAACGGCGTCGCTCGGCTTCCCAGGCCGCTGCGCAGGTTGGATCCTCTGCCGTGACATGCCGACAGCGAACGAGGGCGGCCGCGCGATCCTCGGTCGACACCGGCATCGGCAGTATCTGTTCAGTGGGCGTGCCTGGCTGCTGGTGCATGACCGTGAGCACTGCAACCGTCAGCATGCCACCGCCGGCGAGGCCCGCCAGCGCCAGGCGTCCGCTCCGCATCCTATTGGCCCGAACGCGCCATGAAGCGCTGGAATCGGACGCGGCCCTCCGCCTCTGCGGTAGCGGCGCGGGCCGCCTCAATCGTCTGGGCGCGACCCTGCGCTGCGAGCATGGCGGTGATATCGGCCAGTTGCTGGGATTGGAGGGCGACAAGCTGGTTCCCGGCCTGGGCGGCTTGCAACGCGCCCGATGCCGACTGGCTGGCTGAAACAAGATCGTCCATCGATGTCCGGGTGCCGTCGATGTTGCCGACCACCCCGGCCTGGACCTTCAGCGCATCCTCGAACGCATCGACGCTGGTGGACCAACGGTCCCTGGCGCTGGCGACCAGATCGGCGTCTGAACTCGACAGCGCTATATCGCCATATTTGGTGGCGAAGGCCTGCTCGATCTGGGTCACGTCATAGGCCAGGCGCTGTGCCTGCCCCAGCAGACGCTGGGTCTGCCGCACCTGCTGCTGGAGCGCCTGAAGGCTGCTGAACGGCAGGCTGGCGAGGTTTTTCGTGTCGTTGAGAAGCGAGGCCGCCTCGTTCTGCAACGACCGGATCTGGTTGTTGATCTGCTGCAAGGCGCGCGCCGCCTGCAGCACATTGGAGGCATAGTTGGTGGGGTCATAGACGACCAGTGCCTGTGCCGGTGTCATGGCCAGCGCGAGCGCAGCAGCGCACAGGCCAAGCGGGCGAACGATGAAGCGCGATGTCATGAGCTTTGCTCCTTTGGCTGTTGCGTGGAAAGCAGGTCTGCCGCCCAGTCGTGGCCGCATGCGCGCAGCCAGGCCGCGGCGAACTCTTCGTCGCCCGGTTGGCTCAGTATCTGGTCGATCCTGCGCTGGTCGGACTTGGAGGACGCGGCGGTGAAGGCGAGCGCCACTTCCTTTAGCCCCAAATCCATCAGGCGGTTGCCGCGGCGCGACTGAACATAATAATCGCGCTTTGGCGTCGCCCGCGCCAATATCTCGATCTGCCGGGCATTGAGCCCGAACCGCGCATAGATGGCGCTGATCTGCGGTTCGGTCGCCCGCTCATTGGCCAGAAATATCCGGGTCGGGCAGCTTTCGATGATGGCTGGTGCAATGGCGCTGGTTTCAATGTCAGCCAGGCTCTGCGTCGCAAAGATCACACTCGCATTCTTCTTGCGCAGCGTTTTGAGCCATTCGCGCAATTGCGCGGCAAAGGTCGGGCTGTCGAGCACCAGCCAGCCCTCATCGATGATGACGAGGCTGGGCGATCCATCGAGCCTGTTCTCGATCCGGTGGAAAAGATAGGCCAGCACCGGAGCGGCTGCGGCCGAGCCTACCAATCCTTCGGTTTCGAATATCTGGACATGGGCATCGCCCAGTTGCTCTGCCTCGGCATCGAGCAGGCGACCCCAGGCGCCGCCCACGCAATAGGGCTGCAGCGCCTGTTTGAGGGCTTGGGATTGCAGCAGCACCGCAAGCCCCGTCAGCGTCCGCTCGTCGGGCCTCGCGCTGGCGAGCGATCGGAGCGCCGCCCACAGATGGTCCTTGGCCTGGGGATCGAGCGTAATCCCCTCCGCCTCCAGGATCGAACCGACCCATTGCGCCGCCCATGCCTGTTCGGCCGGATCATCGATCCTTGCAAGAGGTTGGAGCGATACAGCCGCATTCTCGGCGTGAAGCCCGGTCCCCAAATCCTGCCAGTCACCGCCCATCGCCAGCACCGCAGCGCGCATGCTGGCGCCAAAGTCGAAGGCGAAAATCTGTGCGCCGGGATAGCGGCGAAACTGCATCGCCATCAGGGCGAGCAGAACCGATTTGCCCGCGCCAGTCGGCCCCACCACCAGCGTGTGCCCGACGTCGCCAACATGCAGCGAGAAGCGAAAGGGCGTCGATCCTTCGGTTTTGGCATGGAATAGCGGCGGACCATCGAGATGCGCATCGCCCGACGGTCCAGACCAGACGGCCGACAGCGGCATCATATGCGCCAGGTTGAGCGTGCTGATCGGCGGCTGCCGGACATTGGCGTAGACATGGCCTGGCAGCGATCCGAGCCAGGCCTCCACAGCGTTGAGACCTTCGCTCGTGCAGGTGAAATCCCGGCCCTGGATCACCTTCTCGACCAGACGAAGCTTCTCGGCGGCGATGGCAGGGTTGGTGTCCCACACCGTCACTGTGGCGGTCACATAGGCCTGGCCGATCATGTCCGAGCCCAGTTCCTGCAAGGCCAGATCGGCGTCTGCAGCCTTGTTTGATGCGTCCGTGTCCAGCAGGGCCGAGGCTTCGTTGGTCATCACCTCCTTGAGAATGGCCGCGACCGACTTGCGTTTGGCGAACCATTGTCGCCGGATCTTGCCCAGCAATCGGGTGGCATCGGCCTTGTCGAGTATGATCGCCCGCGTCGACCAGCGATAGGGAAAGGCCAGACGATTGAGTTCGTCGAGCAGGCCTGGATAGGTCGAGGTCGGAAAGCCGGTGACAGTCAGGCTGCGCAGATGGCTGTTGCCAAGGCGCGGTTCCAAGCCACCGACCAGCGGTTCGTCTGCCAGAAGCGCATCCAGGTGCATCGGCGTTTCGGGCACGCGCACGTTCTGACGCTTGGTCGAAATCGTCGAGTGAAGATAGGTGAGGGTCGCGCCGTCGTCGAGCCAGGCGATTTCCGGCAGGAACCCTTCAAGCAGCTGGACGATCCGATGTGAGCGGTCGATGAAACCGGATAGCAGTTCAGCACCGTTCGAGTCCGTCCTCGATCGCCCTTCATAGAGCCATCGCTCGGCCCGGGCGCTGTCTTCCGCTGGCGGCATCCACAGCAGGGTAGCATAATAGGCGCTGTCATAATGCGCGCCTTCTTCGTGGAATTGTTCGCGTCGTTCCCGGTCCAGCAGTCGCGAGGCCGGATCGGGGAAAACATCGTCGGGATAGTCGTTCGCTGGCACCCGCTGCGCCTCGGTGAACAAGGCCCAGCCCGAGCCGAGCCGACGCAGGGCGCTATTCAGCCGCGCGGTCGTCGCCACCAGTTCAGCGGGCGTCGCGGAATCGAGGTCCGGTCCCCGGAAACGGGCGGTGCGCTGGAACGAGCCGTCCTTGTTGAGGACGACGCCCGGCGCGACCAGAGCGGCCCAAGGCAGGAAATCGCTCAGGCTGCTCGCGGTCGAACGATATTCGCGCAACGACATCATGCCCGTAGCCAGGTCGGATAGCGCACATGCCGACGGGCCACATCGACGAAGTTCGGATCGTGGCGGGCGGCCCATACGCCCAGCACATGACCGATGGCCCAAAGCACAAGGCCTGCGATCCACAAACGCAAGCCGAGACCGACAGCGCCTGCCAACGTCCCGTTGACGATTGCCAGCGCGCGTGGCGCGCCGCCCAGAAGGATCGGCTCGGTGAGGGACCGATGGACCGGCACCTCAAAGCCTGGAACCTGTCCAACCCTATCCATCAGACGAGCGCTCCACCGCCGAACGAGAAAAAGGAGAGGAAGAAGCTGGTTGCGCCGAACGCAATGCTGAGACCGAATACGATCTGGATGAGCTTGCGCGCGCCGCCCGACGTATCGCCAAATGCCAGGGTCAGGCCGGTTACCGTGATGATCATCACGGCGATAATCTTGGCGACGGGGCCTTCGATCGACTCCAGAATGGACTGGAGAGGCGCTTCCCAAGGCATCGACGATCCGGCAGCATAGGCTGGTATCACGGACGCCGTGGCTATGATGCCAGCGAGCGCCAGATGACTGGCACTCCGGCGGATTGGCACAACAGGCTGGATCATCAATCGTCTCCTTGGCTGGTGAGGGAATATTCGCCGCTTGGATCGAGGCCATGGACGCGAACAAGTTCGGCCAGACGGCGGCCATGGCCGTCGCGCACAAGCACCGCGACGATGTCGATCGTGTCTGCGATCAGGGCACGAGGGACCGTGACGACGGCTTCCTGGATGAGCTGTTCCATTCGCCGCAGTGCGCCCATGCCCGATCCTGCATGGATGGTGCCGATCCCGCCCGGATGGCCCGTCCCCCATGCTTTGATGAGGTCGAGGGCTTCGGCCCCGCGCACCTCACCGATGGGGATGCGGTCGGGCCGCAGGCGCAGGGCGGATCGCACAAGATCAGACAGCGTGGCGACGCCATTCTTGGTGCGCATCGCGATCAGGTTGGGAGACGTGCACTGCAGCTCGCGCGTATCCTCGATGAGGACAATCCTGTCGGTCGTCCTGGCGACCTCGGCCAGAAGTGCGTTGGTGAGCGTCGTCTTGCCGGTCCCTGTGCCACCGGCCACCAGGATGTTTTGGCGCGTGGCAACGGCTTGCGCCAATATGTCGGCTTGGCGCGCAGACATGACATTGGCGGCGACATAATCCGCGAGCGTGAACACGGCGACGGCGGGCTTGCGAATGGCGAAAGTCGGGGACTGGACGACGGGCGGGAGCAGCCCCTCGAACCGCTCGCCGCTATTGGGAAGTTCGGCCGACACGCGAGGCGCTCCGTCATGAACCTCCGCGCCGACATGATGCGCTACCAGACGGATGATCCGCTCGCCATCGGCGGCCGACAGGCAGGCTCCGGTATCGCTGAGGCCTTCGCCCAGCCGATCGATCCAGATATGACCGTCGGGATTGAGCATGATCTCGATGACGCCCGCATCGTCGAGCCAGCCGATGATCGCCGCACCGAGCGCCGTGCGGAGCATGCGCGAGCCGCGTGTCCTGGCTTCTGTACGGAGCGGATATATGCTCATGGATCGACCCTGCCAATTGCCGGACCGTTGGCTGTCCAGCTCAGGGGATGAACAAGAAAGCCACATTACCCCTGCCCGCAACATCCAAATCGCTTCGGCGTAAGGTGGCGTAGAAAGACAGGGAAACGGCGGTTATGCCGATACCGTTCGACGAGGGGACGGCGTTTCATCCCCCCGTCCCGACGTTACCAATATCGATGTCGCTGGAAGATTTCGGAAAAGGAGATCAGGCCATCGAACAGCGCCCGGATCACGAGCGACGTTCGCTTCCGTACACCATAGCGTTCGCGCGCGAACTTGAGATGCTGGATCACGGTTTCCTTGGAGATGCCCAATATGTCGGCAATCTCCCCGTCGGTGTTGCCGCGGGCAGCCCAAAGAACGCAGTCGCGTTGACGCTCCGTGATCGCGGAATCGCCAGACAGGGTTGTGCGGCCCAAAAGGCGTTGCCCGCGTTCGAACGCGAGCCCGCCAATGATTTGCGCCGTCCATATCTGATCGCGAGGCAGCGGCTCGTCGGCTCGTGTGACGAATGTACAGGATCCGCTGACTTCGCCAGGGATGTGCGAGGAAACGGTAAATCCTTCACCCAGCCCATGGGCTTGACCGGCAGCTAGAACGGCGCGGTCGGCAGGAGTCAGTGTTAGAAATCGTGGAATGGTGAGCCAGGCAAAGCCCAGATGGGTCCGGTGGCTGGCCCGTCGGATAGGATCGCGCGGCCCCAGGTCCCTTTCCAAATAATAGGCGGCCCAGCCGCGTGGATAATTGTGGATTTGAAGAGGTTGCTGTTGTGGCATCCTCAGATCGATGTGCTCAGCCAGCGCGAAATAGTCGAAACCCATTTCTCGCGCGATCCTCGCCAGGAATTCGTAGAGCATGTGCATATCCGATGCCTCTGCTAACCCAGCGGCAAGGGCATCCAACCGTCGATAACGACCCATGATAGTAGCATAACCGACCGCAAGGGCGTTCCCAACCCGCAGGTCTCGCGATTCGCCTTCCTCCTTCTATGCGCTCCCCGTTCGTCCTCACAACGATCGGTGAAACGGGATGAGCGGACAGCTTATGGAATTTTCTAATTATGACAATTGCATGACGATCATGTTAAATTGCCAAACGTGCAGCCTGTATCTGGCAGCCCCCTCCAGCCAGCGAACTCTGCCCTCTGTTTCCCAGACGCCGGTCCATGTGCATTAGGAAGAAGGGTGAGAGATAACACGGCTTAGCCGCAGATCGCCGTGACTATGCCCGCCAATCTACACCATCCGGCAGCCTCGACGGCCACATCGCTCGGTCAGCTTATGCGGAAGCCAGATTTTCAGTGGCTCAACCTACGCCAGAACTACCCGTAAATACGCGCGCAGCGTATTACGTCCTTATTACTTCAATCTTTCCAGAAGGCCGCGTAATATGAAAACTTGACCCAGTCGCCCCAGAAACCATTGATTTTTCTATGATTTCTGGAGCGGGCGAAGGGATTCGAACCCTCGACCCCAACCTTGGCAAGGTTGTGCTCTACCCCTGAGCTACGCCCGCTCTGGCGGCCGGAGGATGTGTCCCTCTCGGCGGGTGGCGGGGAACTAGCAGCGCTTGTCTAAAGGGGCAAGGGGAGAATTGCACAAAAATGAAATTCTCCTTCGCACATGAAAAAACATAATTTTTCCAGTGTCTTAGCTTTGTGGATATTATTTCGCCGCCGGACGGGCACGTCATTCGATGCGCGAATCACCCCCAGGACAGTGGCGAAAAGGGCGGCTTGGCGCGCGCCGTCCTTGTGCTAGGCTGTGCCGACAAGTTTCTTGCCGTGGCGGGATCATTTGCCCCCGCCCTTCGTAATGACCAGCAACCAGCAGGGAGACCAGCCATGTCGTCCGATCATTTGACGCGCCGCGGCCTGTTGCAGGGCAGCGCCGCCATCGCCGCCGCCGGCCCCGTCCTGTCGCAGGACACCGCCGCAGCGACACCCCGCCGCACCGGAGGAACCGCAATGATGCCTGTCGAACTGACCGTCAACGGGCGTGAGGTGCATCTGCAACTCGACCCGCGCACCAGCCTGCTCGACACGCTGCGCGAGCATCTGCACCTGACCGGCACCAAGAAGGGATGCGACCATGGCCAGTGCGGCGCCTGCACCGTGATCGTGGAGGGCCGGCGGATCAACAGTTGCCTGACGCTGGCGGTGATGCATGATGGCGAGAGCGTCACGACGATCGAGGGGCTGGGCACGCCCGACAAGCTGCACCCGATGCAGAAGGCGTTCATCGTCCATGATGGCTATCAATGCGGCTATTGCACACCGGGGCAGATCTGCTCGGCGGTGGCGGTGCTGGACGAAATCAAGGCGGGCATCCCCAGCCATGCGACGGCGGAGCTGGACGATGTCGCGCTCAGCGATGCGGAACTGCGCGAGCGGATGAGCGGCAATATCTGCCGCTGCGCCGCCTATCCCAACATCATTGCCGCGATGCGCGATGTTTCTGGTCAATCTGGGCATGGGGAGACCGCGGCATGAAGGCCTTCACCTATGAACGCGCCGCCAGCGTCGAAGCGGCTGCCAAGGCGGCGGCATCCGTGCAGGGCGCACGTTTCATCGCGGGCGGCACCAACCTGCTCGACCTGATGAAGCTGCAGATCGAGACGCCGACCCATTTGATCGACGTCAACCCTCTGGGGCTGGACCGGATCGAGAAGACCGACGGCGGCGGGCTGCGCATCGGCGCGCTGGTGCGCAATACCGATCTGGCGGCCAACAACAACGTGCGGCAAGATTATGCGGTGCTCAGCCGCGCGCTGCTGGCCGGCGCATCGGGCCAGTTGCGCAACAAGGCGACGACCGGCGGCAACCTGTTGCAGCGCACCCGTTGCCCCTATTTCTACGACACGCGCATGCCCTGCAACAAACGCAAGGCCGGCAGCGGTTGCGGCGCGCTACAGGGGATGAGCCGCAGCCTGGCGATATTGGGCGTGAGCGACGCCTGCATCGCCCAGCATCCCAGCGACATGGCGGTGGCGATGCGGCTGCTCGACGCGCAGGTCGATACGATGGACGCAAACGGCGCGGCGCGGGCGATCCCGATCGCGGACTTCCACTTGCTGCCAGGCGACACGCCGCAGAAAGAAAGCGCGCTGAAACCCGGCGAGATCATCACGTCCGTCACCCTGCCCAAGCCGATCGTCGGCACCCATGTCTATCGCAAGGTGCGCGACCGCGCCTCCTATGCCTTCGCCCTGGTGTCGGTGGCGGCCGTGTTCGGCAAGGACGGAACGGCGCGCTTCGCCTTTGGCGGCATCGGCGCGAAGCCGTGGCGCGTGGAGGCGGCCGACGCCGCTGCCAAGAGTGGCGCGAAGGCCGTGGCCGAAGCGGCTTTGGCCGGCGCGCGCACCACCCATCATAACGACTTCAAGAAAACACTGGTCGAACGGACGCTCGCGTCCCTCTACCGCCAGCGGGAGGCACGGGCATGAAGTTCGATACGCCAGCGGGCATCAACCCGATCGACAAGGGCCGGGTGATCGGCATTCCGCACGACCGCATCGACGGCGCGGCCAAGGTGACGGGCAGCGCGCCCTATGCCTATGAGCGGCACGATGCCGCGCCCAACGCCGTCTATGGCTGGATCGTGGGGTCCGCCATCGCCAAGGGGCGGATCGCCTCCATGGACCTGCGCGCTGCGGAGGCCGCGCCGGGCGTGCTGGGCATCGTCACCCACGCCAATGCCGGCAAACTGGGCAAGGGCAGCATGAACACCGCGCCGCTTTTGGGCGGACCGCAGGTGGACCATTATGAGCAGGCCATGGCGCTGGTCATCGCCGACACGTTCGAAAATGCGCGCGACGCGGCCAAGCTGGTGCAGATCGATTATATGCCGGAGGACGGCAAATATGATCTGGCGGCCGAGAGTCTGAAGGGCATCATGCCGCCCGACAGTTTCGGATCGCCGGCCGATACGAAGGCGGGCGATTTCGACGGTGGTTTCGCCAGGGCGGCGGTCAGGATCGACCAGCGCTATACGACACCCGACCATAGCCATGCGATGATGGAGCCCCATGCGACGACCGCCGCCTGGAATGGCGACAGGCTGACGCTGTGGACGTCGAACCAGATGATCGCCTGGGGCGTGGGCGAAGTCGCCAAGACGCTGGGCATCGCCAAGGAGAAGGTGCGGCTGGTGTCGCCCTATATTGGCGGCGGCTTCGGGTCGAAGCTGTTCCTGCGCGCCGACGCACTGCTGGCGGCGCTGGGCGCGAAGCAGGTGGGGCGGCCGGTCAAGGTCGCCATCGCCCGGCACCAGATCCCCAACAACACCACCCACCGCCCGGCGACGATCCAGCGCATCCGCATCGGCGCGGACAGGGACGGCGTGATCGACGCGATCGGCCATGAAGTCTGGTCGGGTGACCTGCCCGGCGGCAGCCCGGAAACGGCGGCGCAGCAGACGCGGCTGCTCTATCGCGGCGCCAACCGGATGACCGCGCACCGGCTGGTGACGCTGAACCTGCCCGAAGGCAATGCGATGCGCGCGCCGGGCGAGGCGGTGGGCCTGCTGGCGCTGGAAGTGGCGATGGACGAACTGGCCGAAGCCTGCGGCGTCGATCCGGTCGAACTGCGCATCCGCAACGATGTGCAATATGATCCCGAAGCCGGTCCGCAGCGCCCCTATTCCAGCCGCAAGCTGGTGGAATGCCTGCGCGCCGGGGCCGATCGTTTCGGCTGGGACAAGCGCAAGGCCAAGCCCGGCCAGGTCCGCGACGGGCGCTGGCTGGTGGGCATGGGCATGGCCGCGGCCTTCCGGAACAATCTGGTCAGCAAGTCGGGCGCGCGGATCGGCGTGGATGCGCAGGGCAAGGTGATCGTCGAGACCGACATGACTGATATCGGCACCGGCAGCTATACGATCATCGGCCAGACCGCAGCCGAGATGCTGGGCGTGACACTGGACCAGGTGACGGTCCGGCTGGGCGACAGTCGCTTTCCGGCATCGGCCGGGTCGGGCGGGCAATGGGGCGCCAACAGCTCGACCGCGGGCATCTATGCCGCGGCGATGGCGTTGCGCGCGAAGCTGGCGGAGAAGGCGGGCTATCCCGCCGACAAGGCGCAGTTCGACGATGGCCTGGTGAAATTCGACAATAAATCCCAGACGCTCGCCGCACTGGCCGGGCGCGAAGGGCTGTGGGCCGAGGACAGCATGGATTATGGCGATCTCGACAAACGCTATGCCCAAGCCACTTTCGGCGCGCATTTCTGCGAGGTGGGCGTCGATATCGACACCGCCGAAGTGCGCGTTCGCCGCATGGGCGGGGCCTTCGCCGCCGGGCGCATCCTGAACCCCAAATCCGCGCGCAGCCAGGTGATCGGCGCGATGACCATGGGCGTGGGCGCGGCGTTGATGGAATCGCTGGAGGTCGACACCCGCTTCGGCTTCTTCGTCAATCACGACATGGCCGAATATGTGGTGCCGGTGCATGCCGACATTCCGCAGCAGGACGTGCTGTTCATCGACGAGCTGGACGACAAAAGCTCGCCGATGAAAGCCAAGGGCGTGGGCGAGCTGGGTATCTGCGGCGCAGGCGCGGCGGTGGCCAATGCGATCTACAACGCCACCGGCATTCGCCTGCGCGACTATCCGCTGACGATCGACAAGCTGTTGAAAGCGCAGGCGGCATGACCACGGCCCGACCCAAGGTATAATGGAGCGCCGCGCCGCCGCCCCCTAGCCTCCCCGCGATAAAAGACGGGAGGATGGGCGTGAGGGTGATGGCGGCGCTGTTGGCGGGAAGCGCATTGATCGGAGCCGGATCGGCGTTGGCGCAGGCGCCCGATGCCGGGGACGCCGTGCGCCAGCCGATCATCGTCACTGCACCCGGCGGCGCGGTCGATCTGGACGATGCGCTCACGCTGGCCGCCGCCGACATCGGCAAAAGCGGCAGTCCCGATTTCCTGGGCGCGCTGACCCGCAATTTCGCCGGCGTCACCTTGCAGGATGCGCAGAACAACCCCTGGCAGCCCAATCTCGTCTATCGCGGCTTCGTCGCGTCCCCGCTCCAGGGGCAGGCGCAGGGCATCGCCGTCTATCTGGACGGTGCGCGCTTCAACCAGCCCTTTGGCGATACGGTGCAGTTCGACCTGCTCCCCGAAGCCGCGGTCCGGGGCGTCAGCCTGCTCGACAAGAGCGCCGTCTATGGCCTCAATGCCCTGGGCGGGGCGCTGGTGATCGACACGAAGACGGGGCTAAGCGATCCGGGGCTGGAAGCCAGCCTGTCGCACGGCCGCTTCGGCACGACCGAGGCGAGCGTGGCGGGCGGCATGGCCTGGGGCGACTGGAGCGCATTCGGCGCCTTCCAATATAGGCGCGACGATGGCTGGCGCGATCATTCGCCCTCTACCCTCTATAATGGCTATGCCGATGTCGGCTTCGACACGGCGACCGGCGGCCTGCACCTGAAGGTCGTAGGCGCGAACACCGACCTGACCGGCAATGGCGTGTCGCCGGTGGAATTGCTGGCGGCGGATCGGCGCGCGGTCTTCACCTGGCCCGATAACAGCCGCAGCCGCTATGGCCGGGTCAGCCTGCACCCCTGGGTCGCGCTGTCCGACACGACCCGGATCGAAGCCACGCTCTATGCGCAAAAACTCACCCTGCGCACCGTCAATGGCGATGCCGCCGATATCGAGGGCTGCGAGGATGACGACGATGCCGGTTTCGTCTGCCTGGAAACCGTCGGGGGCGATGACGAGGCGGAGGAGCAGGCCGTCCTGACCGACGCCGATGGCAATGCCATCATCGATATGCTGGGCGGCGAGGGCTATGGCGTGCTCAACCGCGGGCGCACGGCGACGCGGGCGATGGGCGCGCTGGTGCAGCTGATCGACAAGCATATGGTCGGCGCGGGCGAGAATGTCTTCGCGCTCGGCTTCAGCTACGACACCAGCCGCACCCGCTTCGACACCTCGACCGAACTGGGCGCGCTGACCGACGATCGCAGCGTCGAGGGGCTGGGGTCGATCATCGTGCAGCCGGATGGCGCCATCGCGCCGGTCGGCCTGATCGCCCATACAGACTATTGGGGCGCATTCGTGCAGGACCGGTTGCCGATCACGGCGCGCCTGTCGGCGGAAGTCGCGCTGCGCTACAATCATGCGCGCATCGTGATGCTGGACCAGATCGGTACGGCGCTGAACGGCCGCCATCGGTTTGAGCGGGTCAATCCCGGCATCGAGTTCGACTATAAGCTGTCGGACGGACTGACGCTGCGCGCGGGCTATGCGGAAAGCAACCGCGTGCCGACCCCGGCCGAACTGTCCTGCGCCGACGAAAATGCGCCATGCAGCCTGACCAACTTCTTCGTCGCCGATCCGCCGTTGAGTCAGGTGGTCGCCAAAAGCTGGGAGGCGGGCGCGAAGGGCCATGCCCAGGCGGGCGGCTTCACCATCGACTGGCTGCTGTCAGCTTGGCGCACCGACAATCGCAACGACATCCAATATGTGGCGTCGGAGATTCGTGGCCGCGCCTATTTCCGCAATATCGGCAGCACGCGGCGGCAGGGGGTGGAAGCGACCTTGCGCGCCAGCCGGGGCGGGTTCAGCGCGGGGCTGAGCTACGCCTTCACCGACGCCACCTATCGCGCGCCGCTGACCCTTTCCAGCCCCGCCAACCCGTCGGCGGACGAAGAAGGACTGATCGAAGTCGCGCGCGGCGACCGGCTGCCCGGCATACCCCGGCACAGCGCCACGCTGAACCTCGATTATGCGGGGAACGGCTGGTCCGTGGGCGGCGACTTCATCGCGCGGTCCGGCCAATATCTGGTCGGCGACGAGGGCAATGACGAACCCAAACTGGGCGGCTATGCGCTCGTCAACCTGCGCGCGAGCCTAACCCTGGTGAAGGGCATCAGCCTGTTCGGCACGCTCACCAATGCGCTGGGCCGCCGCTACGCGACCTTCGGCACCTTCAGCGAAGTGGATGAGATCGCACTGGAAGAGGCGCCCGGCGCATCCAACCCGCGCGCTTATGGGCCGGGCGCGCCGCGCCGCTGGCAAGTCGGCGTGAAGGCGCTATTCTGACCATCTAACATCAGGAGAGAAAGAGCATGACCGCCTATTTCGTCGCCGTCCGCAACAGCATTTCCGACCCCGAAACCTTCGCCACCTATGGCGCGCTGGCCGGCAAATCCATGGCGGGCCATGCGATCACGCCGCTCGCCGTCTATGGCAAGACCCGCGCCACCGATGGGCCGGCGACAGAGAGCGCGGTCATCATCGCCTTCCCGACCTTCGAGGAAGCCGAGGCCTGGTATGACAGCCCCGCCTATCAGGAAGCGCTGACGCACCGGCTCGCCAGCGGCGACTATCAGACCTTCATCATCCAGGGCGTCGACTGATCCTCCCGCCCGGAATGTCCACGTTACGGCGCTTACGGATTCTCATAAGCGATTGTTTATAAAGGAAAATAGGAAGTCATGCGTTCAAATCCAGCGCGTGACTTCCTAAAAATCTTTATTTAACAACGGCTTGAATTTGAGGAATCTGTCACAACTGTCCAACTTGCTGTTGCATTCACGGCACATCCACCCGCGGCAGCAGCGTCGCCTCCAGCCCCGGATAGAGGTGCGACACGCTGCGCTGCAATTCGTAGCGCCCCGCCGCCATTGTCGCGAACCGATCGGGAATGGGCAGCTCGCCCGCCTCGACCATGTCCAGCCCGCCCTGCACCGCCTGGGTCAGCGTCGCTTCCAGCCAGTCGATCCAGTCACGCGTCTGGTCGATCGCCGTCGTTCCGCCCGGATCGAACGGGCCATGGCCGGGCACCAAGCCGCCATGGGGCAGCGCCTTCAACCGGTCGAGGCTGGCCCGCCATGCGGCAAGGTCGGCGGTCGGGGTACTGGGCGCGCGGTCGTGAAAGACCAGGTCGCCCCCCAGCAGCAGGCCGGTCTGCGGATCGAGCAAGGCCAGATCGGCGCCACTATGCCCCGACAGCGCCAGTAGCTGCAGCGTCCGACCGCCAAAGTCCTCCTCCTGTTGCGCGATCGCCTTGCCCGGCAGGACAAGGCCGGTGCCACGCATCCAGTCGCCCAGCAGGCGGTACATGCCGTCGGCATAGCCCTGCCCCTCTGCCCGCAGCGCCTCGATCGTGCCGGGCAGCGCCGCGACGATGGACGGATCGAAGGCGGCAAGGCCCAATCCATGATCGGGATGGAGATGGCTGACATAGAGTCGCACCACCGGTTTGCCGGCCAGTTGCTCTGCCACTTGCCGTAGCGATCGGGCGTAGCGGACGGAAGGGCCGCAATCCCACAGCACCGTCCCGGCCGGCGTGGCGATGATCGCGATATTGGCGATGGCGCCGCCATTGCCCGCCTCGATCGGCTCGTCCGCCCCGCGCACCAGCCAGACGCCGTCACCGATCGCTTCGGGGGTGATGGCATAGCCGGCCGCGCGCGCAGGGACCGACGCCAGCGCCACCACGCCACCGAGCAGCGATCGCCGCGACAGGATCATCGGCCGCCCGGCATCGACGCCGGAACAGGTGATTGCCGCGCCACGGACAGCGCCGCGCGATAGTCGCGCCCGTTGGTGTCCCGCGCCTCGACCCGCAGCGCCTCCCCGGCCCCGCCATCGACCATCAGCGTGATCGCCGGATCTTCGGCCACCGCCGCCCATATCTCCATCTCGCCCAGCGTCCGTCCATCCGCGCCCTTCACGCGCAGCGCTTCGAGATGATAGGTGGCGATATTGGCGACGAAGCCGGTATCCATCGGATGGCGGAAATTGAGCCGCACCCGGCTGCGCCCGTCCGCCATCGGCCAGGCTTCGCCGCGTATCTCGCCCAGATGGTCGGCCCAGTCGCCCCTGACCCGGCTGACCGGCGGCGCAGAGCAACCGCCGCCCGCCGCATCGACCCATTCGCCCGACACCAGCCATTGCCCGCTGGCCAGTTGCACCGCGCCGCGTACCGGGGTGCGCTGGTCGAGCTTGATGCGGGTTGCGACATAGGCGGCGGCGTGGAGGGGGCGATAGTCGATGGCGATGGGAATGGGATTGAGATCGACCAGCAGCACCATGCGGGTCACGCCCGCTATAGCGCGCGCGTCGATCACCACCGGAAAGGCGCGCTGATTTTCCGCGATCATCGGGAAATCGACCTGCACGCGCGGATCGAACCGCACCGGATCGTCGCCGAACAGGGTGCGGGCATGGGCGTCCCACATCGGCGACCCCAGCGGATCGGCCCCAGTTCGTTCGGGGGTTCGTTGAGGCGCTGTCGCCCCGGCATCGGCCGCGACCCATGCCAGGGCGAGCGCGACCCAAAGGCTTGCCTGCCTTTGCAATATCCTTCTCCCTTAAGCCGGGGTCTATTCTCCTCCCGCGTCGGTTACCATTGGCCCTTGGGTCAGCCGGAGACGATCATGCGCCGCTTCCTCATCCCCGCCCTGCTGATCGCGTCGCCGGCGGTCGCGCAGCCGCCTTTGTTCAATCCGGCCGGCTATCGCATCGCCCATTATCGCGCGCCGGTCCGGCAGGCGCCGGCCGGCGTCGGCCGGATCGCCCCGACCGCCGCGGCGCAACTGGTGCCGGGACGCGACGCGCTGTTCATCGACGTGCTGCCGGCCGAGGGCGGGCATCGTGAGGCGGACGGGCGCTGGCGGCTGGCCGCGCCGCACGAATCCATCCCCGGCGCGCGCTGGTTTCCCGAAACCGGGCGCGGCGATCTGGCGCCGGGGATCGGCCCATGGTTCGCACAAAGGGTCGCCCGCCTGACGCACGGGCGCCGCGACGCGATGCTGATCCTCTTCTGCCGCGCCGATTGCTGGATGGGATGGAATGCGGCCAGGCGGTTGCGCGCTGCGGGCTACAGCAATGTCTGGTGGCTGGCGGAGGGTACGGATGGCTGGAGCGACATGAAAAGGCCGCTTTCCCGCATCGAACCGGACGGCGGCATCATGCCATAGGACCAAAGGTCAATTGTGCGCGCGGCCCCTGTGGCCGCACTCTCCATGCAATCCGGCAGAGAAAGCCGTCCGATTCCATGGAGAGTGATTTGACTGACCTGCGCATCCCGGCCTGCTTGCTGACCGCCGCCGTCCTGGCCTTTTCGCTGCCCGCTACGGCCAAGGACATCGTCGTCCATATGAAGAATCAGGGCGCCGACGGCGCGATGGTGTTCGAGCCCAGCTATGTGAAGGCCGCGCCCGGCGACACGATCCGCTTCCAGCCGTCCGACGCCAGCCATAATGCCGAAACCATGGCGACGATGCTGCCCGCCGGCGCGACGCCGATGAAGGGCGCGATGAACAAGGAAGCGGTGCTGACCGTCACCAAGCCCGGCCTCTACGGCATCAAATGCATGCCGCATTATTCGATGGGCATGGTCGCGCTGGTGCAGGTGGGCAAGGTGACGCCGGCGGACATCGCCGCCGCCAGGGCGGTCAAGCTGCCGCCCTTCGCCGCCAAGCGCATGACCGCGGCGCTGGCCAAGGTGAAGTAAAGCCACGCCTTTCTCAATTTTTACGCATAGCAATCGGGAGTAGACACATGCTGCAACAGGCGATGGAGCGTTTCACGGGAAAGACGCTGATCCGCGACCAATATGACAATTATATCGGCGGCGCGTGGGTCGCGCCGGTGCAGGGCGGCTATTTCGACAATATCTCGCCCGTGACCGGCCAGGTCGTCGGCAGGATCGCGCGCGGCACCGCCGCCGACATCGAGCTGGCGCTGGACGCCGCGCACAAGGCGAAGGACGCCTGGGGCAAGACCTCGTCCACCGAGCGGTCCAACATCCTGCTCAAGATCGCCGACCGGATGGAGGCCAATCTCGACCTCATCGCGATGGCCGAGACGATCGACAACGGCAAGCCGATCCGCGAGACGACCCATGCCGACATCCCGCTCGCCATCGACCATTTCCGCTATTTCGCGGGCTGCGTCCGCGCGCAGGAAGGGTCGATCAGCGAGATCGACCATGACACGATCGCCTATCATTTCCACGAGCCGCTGGGCGTGGTCGGCCAGATCATCCCCTGGAACTTCCCGATCCTGATGGCGGTATGGAAACTCGCCCCGGCACTGGCGGCGGGCAACTGCATCGTGCTCAAGCCCGCCGAACAGACGCCGATGTCGATCCTGGTGCTGCTCGAAGTGATCGGCGACCTGCTGCCGCCCGGCGTGCTGAACGTCGTCAACGGCTTTGGCGTGGAGGCGGGCAAGCCGCTCGCCAGCAACAAGCGGATCAGCAAGATCGCCTTCACCGGCGAAACGACGACCGGCCGCCTCATCATGCAATATGCCTCGGAGAACCTGATCCCCGTCACGCTGGAGCTGGGCGGCAAGTCGCCCAATATCTTCTTCGCCGACGTGATGGACGCCGACGACGATTATTTCGACAAATGCCTCGAAGGCTTCGCCATGTTCGCCCTCAACCAGGGCGAAGTCTGCACCTGCCCCAGCCGCGCGCTGATCCAGGAATCGATCTACGAAAAGTTCATCGAACGGGCCATCGCGCGGGTGAAGGCGATCAAGCAGGGCAGCCCGCTCGACCCCAGCACCATGATCGGCGCGCAGGCGTCGAACGACCAGTTGGAGAAGATCCTCTCCTATATCGAGATCGGCCTGAACGAAGGCGCTGAGCTGCTGACCGGCGGCACGCGCGCATCGCTGGATGGCGAACTGAGCGAGGGCTATTATGTGACGCCCACGGTCCTGAAGGGCCACAACAAGATGCGCATCTTCCAGGAGGAGATTTTCGGCCCGGTACTGGCCGTCACCACCTTCAAGGACGAAGCCGACGCGCTCGCCATCGCCAACGACACGCTCTACGGGCTGGGCGCGGGCGTATGGACCCGCGATGGAACCCGCGCCTATCGCGTGGGCCGGGGCATCCAGGCCGGTCGGGTATGGACCAACTGCTATCACGCCTATCCCGCCCATGCGGCGTTCGGCGGCTACAAGCAGTCGGGCATCGGGCGCGAAAACCACAAGATGATGCTCGACCATTATCAGCAGACCAAGAATCTGCTGGTCAGCTACAGCCCCAGGGCGCTGGGCTTCTTCTAATCGGGATGGCAGTTCGTCGAAGGCGGATTCCTCTCCATTATGCCTTCGACGGCGGCGGGCATCCTTTCCCCGATGCCCGCCGCATCGTCTTTTTCAAAGGAGATCGGGATGACCGGGCCGCCCCCACGCATATTGGCGACACCAGATGCAGAAGCGCTGATGCACAGCCTGACGCAGAAGCACGGGCCGCTGATGTTCCACCAGTCGGGCGGATGCTGTGACGGGTCCGCGCCGATGTGCTTCCCGCGCGGCGAGTTCAAGGTCGGCGGGCAGGATGTGCTGCTGGGCCATGTCGCGGGCGATATCCCGGTGTGGATCGGCGCGGCGCAGTTCGACTATTGGCGCCATACCCAGGTGATGATCGACATCGTGCCGGGACGCGGTGCGGGCATGTCGCTGGAAAGCCCCGAAGGCGTGCGCTTCATCGTGCGATCACGGATCTTCGACGACGCGGAAAATGCGCTGCTGGAAGCGGCGGGCGATCCGCCCCGGGGCGAAACCGTTACGGCATAGGACGGGCGTGACATTGGGACGCGACGCGGTGCATAACCCCCGGAAAAGGGGAGGCCATGGGGGAGAGGAACATGACCATGCTGGCGTCGGAAATCGGTTTCGCATCGAGCCATTCGCCCGATCCGGCGACGGCGATGGCGGACGTCGCGCGGCAATTGGGCGATGCGCCGCTGGCCGGGATGCTGCTGTTCTGCTCGCACCGCTTCGATCGCGATGCACTGGCCCGCGCGGTCAACCGGCATAGCGAACATGTCGTCGCGATCGGTTGCACCAGCTCGGGCGAGCTGACCGAGGCGGGCTATGACGAGGACAGCCTGAGCGTGATCGGTTTTCCGGCCGACGCCTTCCACCTGACGTCCCATATTTTCGACGATATCGATGCATTCGATCCCGTTGCCGCGCGGGAGGCGATCCGATCGCTCGCCGCCATCGCCGATCGCGACAGCCGGCGGCTGGGCGACGCGGTCAATCATGTCGCGCTGTTCCTGGTCGATGGCCTGTCCCACCGCGAAGAATTGCTGACGATGACGATCCAGGATGCGCTGGGCGACATCCCCCTGATCGGTGGATCGTCGGGCGACGGGCTGGCGTTCCGCGAAACCGCGATCTTCGAAGGCGGCCGTTTTCACAAGCGCGCCGCAGTAATCGCGATCCTGTCCACGCCGCGCCCGATCCATGTGTTCAAGGCGCAGCATTATCGTCCCGGCGCGGCGAAGATGGTCGTGACCGGCGCGATCCCGCAGGACCGGATCGTGACCGAGATCAACGCGGAACCGGCGGCGCAGGAATATCTGCGGCTGGCGGGCCATGCCGGCGAAGCGCTGGGCCTGGCCTTCTACGCCGCCCATCCGCCGATGGTGCGCGCGGGCGGCGACTATCATGTCCGGTCGATCCAGAGCGCCAACCCGGACGGCAGCCTGACCTTCTATTGCGCGATCGACGAGGGGATCGTGCTGACCGTGGGCGAGCCGATCGACCGGATCGCGGGGATGGAGACGATGTTCGCCGACATCGGCGCCCATGTCGGCCAGGTCGACCGGATCATCGCCTTCGATTGCGTGCTCAACCGCATCGACGCGGAACAGCGGCAGATCGGCCGCGCCGTGTCCGAACTCTATGGCCGCCATCGGGTGATCGGTTTCAACACCTATGGCGAGCAATATCATGCGCTGCACGTCAACCAGACGTTCAGCGGGCTGGCGATCGGGCGATGACGGAAACGACCCTTCCTTCCACCGAGGCGGAACTGGCTCAACTGCGCGAAGACAACCGCAAGTTGCGCAAGATCAACGCCGCGCTGATCGATCGGGTGGAACGGTCCAGCGACATGGCCGGCAACGCCTTTTCGATGTTCGAAACCGCGATCACGCTGGAAGCGATGGTGCGCGAGCGGACGACCGAGCTGGAAGACGCGCTGGGCAGGCTTGCCACCGCCAATGCCGACCTGGCCCAGGCCCATGCCAGCGCCGAAGCGGCGCAGGTGCGGCTGCGCGACGCGATCGATTCGATCAACGAAGGCTTCGTGCTGTTCGATGCGGAAGACCGGCTGGTCCTTTTCAACGACGCCTATCTGGGCTTCTGGCCCGAAATCGCCGACCAGTTGCACGAAGGCATGTCGTTCGAGGATGTCGCGCGGCTGGCCGCGGCGCATCACCGCCCCCCCGGATCGGTGGTCGCGCCCGACCGCTGGGTGTCCGACCGGCTGGCGCGCCACAGCGTCGCCGATGGCGGCCATGTCCAGGCGCTGGCCGATGACCGCTGGGTCCAGATCAACGAACTGCGCACCAGCGAGGGCGGGATCGTCGGTATCTATACCGATATTACCGAAGTGAAGGCGGAGGATGCCCGCAACCGCGCGCTGGAACTGGCCGAACGTAATCTGGTGCTGCAATCGACGCTCGACAATCTGTCCGAAGGCGTATGCCTGTTCGATGCGCAGGGACGGGTCGCCGCCTGGAACGAGGCGTTGCAGCATGTGCTCGACTTGCCCGACGACTGGGCGCAGGAAGGCGCCAGCCATGGCGCGCTGCTCGGCTGGTGCCGCGATCGGCTGGGCATGGCGGACGGGGGCTGCCTGGACTGGCGGGGCGACCAGCCCGGCGCGGCCCGCCATGCGCTGGTCGCGGCCGGGGATCGTCATTTCGAAGTCCGCAGCACGGCGCTGGAGCGCGGCGGGCAGGTGATCGGCTTCACCGATGTCACCGACATGCTGCGCGCGCAGGCGGGCCTACAGGAAACCGCCGAGACGCTGGAGCGTCGCGTCGCCGAGCGCACCGCCGAACTGCGCGCCGAAGTCGCCGAACGGCGCGAGATCGAGGCGCAGTTGCGGGACGCCAAGACGGCGGCGGAGAAGGCGAACCTGTCCAAGACCAGCTTCCTCGCCGCCGCCAGCCATGACCTGTTGCAACCGTTGAACGCCGCCCGGCTTTTCGTCGCGGCGCTGGGCGATCGGCGGCTGGCGCTGCCCACCCGCGCGCTGGTCAACCAGACATCGACCGCGCTCGATTCGGTCGAGGATCTGCTGGAGGCGCTGCTGGAGATCAGTCGGCTCGATGCCGGCGCGATCCAGCCGGAAATTGGCGACTTCCGCCTCGACACGCTGCTGGGCACGTTGCGGGTGGAATTCGCGCCCGTCGCCCGCGCATCGGGGCTGATGCTGGACATGGCGAACGAACCGCTCTGGGTCCGCTCCGATATCCGACTGGTGCGGCGCATCCTGCAGAATTTCCTGTCCAACGCGCTGCGCTATACCCAGCAGGGATCGGTGCGGGTCGATTGCTTGGTCGGCGAACAGGCCATTCGCGTGAGCGTGACCGACAGCGGTCCGGGCATCGCGGCCGACAAGCAGGCGCTGGTGTTCGAGGAGTTCCGCCGGCTCGACACCCGCACCAGCGGCAAGGGGCTGGGCCTGGCCATCGTCAAGCGGGCGAGCGACATGCTGGGCCATCGCGTGACGCTGGAGTCCGCGCCCGGCCGCGGATCGACCTTTGCGATCGAGCTGCCGCTGGGCGAACCGGTAGCGGACCTGGACAACGGATCGGAGACGATCGGCCGCGACCGCACGATGCGCGGTCTCGACGTGCTGGTCATCGACAATGAACGGGCGATCCAGACGGGGATGCGCACGCTGCTGGGCGGCTGGGGCTGCACCGTGCGGACCGCCGGCGGCTTCGCCGAAGCGACCGGCCTGTTTGCGCCCGGCGAGGCGCCGGATATCATCCTGATCGACTATCATCTCAACGACGGCGAAACGGGCGAAATCGCGCTCGACCGCCTGCGCGGTCATTTCGCCATGCCGGTTTCCGCCGTCATGATTTCCGCCGATCGCGGCAAGGAGTTGAAGGCGCGGCTCGACGCGCACGGCATCCCGCTGCTCAACAAGCCGGTCAAGCCGGCCCAGTTGCGGGCGTTGCTGCGGACCATGCTCAAATAGGGGCCGCGCAGTCCTCTGGACCTGCCGGGATCAGGCGCTACTAGAGGAAGCAAAGCTGATGCAGGGGGGACGCAATGCATCCGATGCAATTGTTCGAATTGCTGGTCGCCATGCTGCTGGCGATCATCCTGTTGCATTATGCGGCGCACAAGATAGGCCTCCCGCCTGCCGTGGCGCTGCTGACCGGCGGCGCGCTCTTTGCCTTCCTGCCCGGCCTGCCGGTCATCTCGCTCGATCCGGAACTGGTGCTGGTCGTCTTCCTGCCGCCACTGCTGATGGATGGCGCCTGGTTCATCGCCCTGCGCCACCTCCATCGTCACATGCTGGGCATCATCGCCCTGGCGGTGGGCGCGGTGGTCTTCACCACGGTGATCGTGGCGGTGGTGACCCACTGGCTGGTGCCGTCCCTGCCCTGGGCCGCCTGCGCGGCGCTGGGTGCGATCGTCTCGCCACCGGATGCGGTGTCGGCGCGCGCCGTGCTGCAACATGTCCGCCTGCCCCGTCGCCTGTCCATCCTGCTGGAGGGCGAAAGCCTGTTCAACGACGCCAGCGGCCTCGTCCTCTTCCGCTTCGCGATCGCAGCGGGCGTCACCGGGGCGTTCAGCTTGATGGAGGCGATGGAAAGCTTTGCGCTGCTGGCGATCGGCGGCGCGCTGGTCGGCGCGGCGGTGGGCATGGCCTGGGTCCGGCTGACGCCGCGGCTGGACGACAAATATCTGATGATCGCTTCGTCGCTCCTCGCGCCATGGGCGTCCTACCTGTTGGCGGAGACGGTCCATGTGTCCGGGGTGATCGCCACGGTCACCACGGGACTCATCTGCGGCTGGTTTCAACATGTCGTATTTTCCGCGACAGTGCGGATGAACGGCACGGCCTTCTGGGCGGTGATGATCTTCCTGATGGAGGCGTTCGTCTTCCTGCTGATCGGTTCCTCGCTGCGCGGGGTGATCGACCGGGTCGGCGGGTTCCAACTGGTGCTGGCGCAAATGGCCGGGCCGGTGCTGGCGATCCTGATCGCGCTGACGCTCGCGCGCTTCCTCTGGGTGTTCGGGTCCGACGGCGTCACCCGCCTGCTACGGGCGATGGGCGTGCGCCGCTATACGCCGATTGGTCCGCGATCGGCGGTGGTGCTGGGCTGGGCCGGTATGCGCGGCGTTGTGACGCTGGCAGTGGCGCTGAGCGTGCCGGAAGGCTTTCCCGGCCGCGACTTCATCCTCGTCGCCGCCTTCGCGGTCATCATCGGCACCGTGCTGATCCAGGGCACCACGCTGGGTGCGGTGATCCGACTGCTGAAGCTGGAGGAACCGGCGAGCGACCGGGCGCGTCTGAGCATGAGCGAGGCGGAAGCCGCCATGGCGCAGGCGCAGGTCCGGGTGGTCGAGGCCCATGCCTATGACGCCGACGGCACATTGCTGCATCCGCGCCTTCTCGACCGATACCAGCGCCATGCGACGTTGTCGGTCACCTATGCAGGCCAGGAAGCGGAACATGCGCACATCCTTCATGCGCATTTCGATCTGGTGCTGATGGCGGTGGCGGCGGGACGGGCCGAATTGCTGCGCCTGCACCGGATCGGGGACATCGACGAACAGACGCTGCACGAACTGGAGCGCGACCTGGACCTGGAGGAAATGAGCGCGCTGTCGGCAAAGGCTTAGGGATCAGTCCAAACCCGGCTTGAACAGCAGACACATCGGCGAATGCGGACCATGAAGAGGATATCAATCCGCGCCGAAATGCACCCGGTTCGCTTTGATGACCGCCTGGGTGCGACTCAAGACGCCCAGCTTCTGGAGGATAGCCGAGACATGCGCCTTGATCGTGGTCATCGACACATTGAGGTCATGCGCGATCTGCTTGTTGAGACGGCCGTTGACCAGATGGCCCAGCACCGTCTTCTGCTGCGGCGTCAGGCTGTCGATGCGGCGGGCGATGTCGTCCTCCTCCGCTGACGGCGTCGCGCCCTCTCCCATCGTTTCGGGCAGGTAGATTTCGCCTGACACGACGCGATGCAAAGCCTCCACGATCGCGCTGCGCTTGAGCGACTTGGGAATGAAGCCTGCGGCGCCGGCGGCCAGCGCCTCCTGCACGATCGAGCGGTCGAACGCGCCCGACACCATCACCACCGGCAGGATCGGGAATCGATCGCGCAGCAGCTTGAGCCCGTCCAGACGGCGCACGTCGGGAATGTTGAGGTCGAGCAGGATCAGGTCGAAATTATCCTGCTTTTCCAGCGTGGCGACGGCCTCTTCCAGTCCGGCCGCCTCGAAAATCTCGATATTGTCGAAACTGATTGCGATCACGCTGCGCAACCCGTCGCGCACCAGGGGATGATCGTCGATGATCAGCACCCGCTCCATCACCGCTTCCCCGCCCATATAAAGCCCCATATCCTGCCCCTGCCCATGATGATCGGACACATCATGGGACGTGGCAAGCCGCAATGCGCCGGGCGGGATGGCCGGGGCCGATTGCGCATAATATCCACGTCCCATGACGATCATTTGCCTGGTTCCTTATTTAGGCAGCTTGAACACCCAAAGGGCGCCGCCTTGGTTGATGTCCTTGAACGACTTGGCGACTTCGCCGCCCCACAGCGGCACCGCGCCGCCCCAGCCGGACATCACCGCCACATATTGTTCGCCATCCTGTTCCCAGGTGACAGGTGATCCGACCACGCCCGACCCGGTCTGGAACTTCCACAATTCCTGGCCGGTCTTGGCGTCGAACGCCTTGAGGAAACCTTCGGGCGTGCCCGTGAAGACGAGGTTGCCGCCGGTCGTCAGAACGCCGCCCCACAAAGGCGCCTTGTTCTTATATTCCCACACGATCTTGCCGGTCTTGGGGTCCATCGCCCGCAATGCGCCGATATGATCCTCCGCGATCGACTTGATGGTGAAGCCCGCGCCCAGATAGGCCGCACCCTTCTTGTAGGCGATGGGCTCGTTCCAGATATCCATGCCCCAGTCGTTGGATGGGATGTAGAACAGGCCGGTATCCTGGCTGTAAGCCATCGGCATCCAGTTCTTGCCGCCCAGGAAGCTGGGCGAGGCGAAGACCGGCTTGCCCTTGCCCTCGCCGGGCGCGGGCGGACGGCCTTCGGGGATGTAATTGGGCTTGCCAGCCTTGTTGAAGCCATTGGCCCAGGTCGTCTGCATGACGAACTTGTTGGCGCTGATGAACTTGCCGTTGGTGCGGTCCAGCACGAAGAAATAGCCGTTGCGGTCGGCCTTCGCGCCCAGCTTCATCGGCTTGCCGTTGATGGTGGCGTCGAAGGGAATGAATTCATTCACCCCGTCGAAATCCCAGCCGTCGTGCGGCGTGGTCTGGAAATGCCATTTGATGACCCCGGTGTCCGGGTCGATCGCCAGCGTGGAGGCGGTGTAGAGATTGTCGCCGGGACGCAGGTGGCTGTTCCACGGCGCGGGGTTGCCGGTGCCGAAAAAGAGCAGGTTGGTTTCGGGGTCATAGGTGCCGCCAAGCCAGGTCGCGCCGCCGCCGCTCTTCCACAGGTCGCCCTGCCAAGTGGCGTTGAGCTTGCCGGTGATGCCGTTATCCTTGCCCTTGAGCGTGCCCATATGGCCTTCGATCACGGGACGATGCCAGATCAGCTCGCCCGTGTTCACGTCGCGGGCTTCCACCGCGCCGACGACGCCGAACTCGCCGCCCGAATTGCCGGTGATGACCATGCCCTTGACGATCAGAGGCGCAGCGGTGGCGCTGTAGCCATCCTTGTAATCGGCGATCTGCTTGTTCCAGATCACCTTGCCGGTGTTGCGGTTGAGCGCGACCAGACGCGCGTCGAGCGTGGCGAAGATGATCTTGTCGCCATGGATGGCGGCACCGCGATTGACGACGTCGCAGCAGGGCATGATGCCGTCGGGCAGGCGGGCGTCATATTGCCATTTTTCCTCACCGGTGCGGGCGTCGAAGGCGAACAGGCGCGAATAGCTGCCCGTCACATAGATGGTGCCGTCATAGACGAGCGGCTGCGCTTCCTGGCCGCGCTGCTTTTCTCCGCCCAGCGAGGCGGCGAAAGCCGGCACCAGCTTGGACACATTGCTCGTGTCGATCGCCTTCAGCGTGCTGAAACGATGCGCCTGCGGCCCCATGCCATAGGTCAGAACGTCGCCGGTCGATGCCGCGTCGTTCATCAGATCCGCATCGGTCGGCCCTTCAGCCAGCAGCGGTGCGGCGCCAATCGCCAGCGTCATCGCGGCAACGCCCGACAGCGCCCGCATGATCGGTCCCTTCATAACCATCCTCCCTTGTTGAACGGGCGCTCGACGCCCCCCGTTGTCGTGCAGACTATGCTGCGCGGCGGGCGCAGCAATTGAACCTTCGGTCGGCACTCACCCCGCGGCGTTCGCCGGTGTCCAGGTGATGCCATAGCGCGCGAACAGCGCCTTCATCTCGCCGCTGGCGGCCATGGCGGTGGCGATTTCCTCGACCGCATCGCCCAGCGTGCGGCTATTTTCCTTCACCGCCATGCCGATGTCCCAGCCGGGCGAGGCGAAGGCAGGGAGCGGCCCCTTGCGCAGCGCGATCCGGCTGGCGCCATCGCCCGCGCGGTGCAGCCCCTCCTCGATCTGGGCGCGGCTGGCGAGTACGGCGTCGGCCTTGCCCGCCGTCATCGCTTCCACGGCTGCCGATCCGCTGGGATAATGGGCGACATCCTTGGTCAACAGGCCGCCGAAAGATCCGATCAGGTAGAAATCGGGAATGCTGTCCAGCTCGGCCGCCAGCCGCCGCCCGCGCCATTCGGTCGGCATTCCTTCCAGCGCTACCGCCCCCCCCACGCCGGCGAAGGCGAAACTCTCGCGATAATAAGGTGCGACGATCGCGACCTGATCGTTGCGCGCGGCGAAGGTGCGATCGAAGGGAACATGCAGCATGACGTCGCCCGGCGTGAAGCCCAGCAGACCGCCCTTCCATACGCCGTTGCGCAGATCGTCGTCGGCGCTTTCGTCCGCCACGAGTTCCGCCACGTCGGCGCGGACGCCCAGTTTTCCGGCGATCGCCTGCGCCAGGTCGACGTCGAGGCCGACGAGCTTGCCCCCCTCCTCCCACGACCAGGGTCGGTTATCCTTGTAGACGACCACCCGCAACGTGCCGAGCGCCTTGACCTTTGCCAGCGGCGCGGCGTCGCTGCGACCCGGCAACAAGCCCAGCGCCAGCGCCGCCCCTGCCCCGCCCATCCATGCGCGACGGCTGAGCATCGGGATCAGCCTTCGCGCTTGGTTTCGAGCCAGGCGCGGATCGCCCAGCCGGCCTTCTGCCCCAATACGTCGCCGAAGGGCGGCATATAGACCTTGCCGTCATGGCTGGAGCCGTGGCGGAAGCGTTCGGCGAACCACTGGTCGCCCGACTCGCCCGCTTCCAGATAGCGCAGGTCGGGGGCGATGCCGCCGCTTTCCGCGTCCAGACCATGGCAGCGCGCGCAATTCTGGCCATAGGCCGACTGGCCGATCTCGATCGCCTTGGCGTTGCCGCTATAGGGGTTCTTTTCCAGCCAGGCGTCGCCGATTTCCGGCAATGCGGACGTATCGACGGCTTGCGGCGTCACGTCGCCATGCGCCAGCAATGCACTTGTCGCGGTCATGCCCAGCGTAGCGATGGCGCCCAGCAATGCGACCCTACCCAATATCTTCATTATATCCTCACCCGGTCGGTTTTCCCCTGATGGCCGCCAGTGTAGGCAAGGGCGGGCCGCGTCCCCATTGGCCATTGGTACAATCCCGTAGCGAGCGGGCTGCGGATAGACCGTTGGGAGAAGATTAGGGGCAGGAGGCGGATATGAAGCGCATCATCATGGCAGGGTTGATATTAGTGCCTGCCGTCGCGCAGGCCGAAACCCTCTATGTCTCCAATGAGCGCGGCGACAGCGTCAGCGTGATCGACGCCGCGTCGGGTACGGTGACGGCGACCTGGCCGGTGGGCGGCCGGCCGCGCGGCATCACGGTGTCGAAGGACGGCAAATATCTCTATCTTTGCGCCAGCCTGGACCATGCGGTGCAGGTGATCGACCGGGCGAGCGGCAAGGTGGTGGCGGAGCTGCCGTCCGGGCAGGACCCGGAACAGTTTTTCCTGTCGCGCGACGGCACGACCCTGTTCGTCGCCAATGAAGATGACGCCGCGCTGACCGCGATCGACCTCGCCAGCCGCACCGTCGCATTCCAGGTCGATGTCGGCGGCGAGCCGGAGGGGGTGGCGCAAAGCCCGGACGGCCAATGGGTGGTCGTCACGTCCGAAGAAGATAATCTCGTCAACTGGATCGACATCAAGGCCAAGGCGATGGTCGCCGAAACCCCGGTCGACCTGCGCCCCCGCCATGTCGAATTCACCGCCGACGGCAAGCAACTATGGGTCGCGGCGGAAGTCGGCGGCACGGTGCAGATCATCGACACCGCCAGCCGGCAGGTGGCCGAAACGCTGCGCTTCGCTATTCCCGGCATCCCCGACCATCGCATCCTGCCCTGCGGCATACGCTTCACCCCCGACGGCAAGACCGCCGTCATCGCGCTGGGCCGGGCCGACCATGTCGCGCTGGTCGATGTCGCGACCCGCAAGGTGCGGGCCTATGTGCCGGTCGGCAAGCGCGTCTGGCATGTCGCGATCAGCGCCGACGGGACGCGCGCCTATGCCGCCAATGGCCTTTCGGACAATGTCAGCGCGATCGACCTGGCCAAGGGCGCGGTGACCCAGACCATCGCGGTCGGTGCAGCGCCGTGGGGCATCGCCGCCGCGCCCTGATTCGCCTCCTGTCCGAAGGGACGAGAACCTAAGTCCAATTTCTCGGTTCCCCCATCCGTCCCACTCTCCGCCCCAGCCGGACACAAGTCGGCGATATACAGGGAGGATGATAATGAAGGGGACGTTGCGCCTGATGAGCGCGGCTGGAGCATTGATGCTCGCCGCCACCGCGGCGCCGGCCATGGCCGGAACCACCGCGGATCTGCTGAAGCGGCTGCACGAAAAGGGCATCCTGACCGATGATGAATATCAGGAGTTGGCGAAGGGTCAGACCGCCGAGGCGGCGCAGACAGCCGCGGCCCCTGCCCCGGCGGTGACCCCCGACGCATCCGGGGGGGCGGGCTATGTGCGCATGACCGACAGTGGCGTGGGTCTCCAGATTGGCGACGTGACGCTGAAATTCTCCGGCTCGGTCAACGGCTTCTACGTCCATGACAATGGCGATACGCCCAGCGCCACAACCACGGTGACCGGCGGTGTCGCGACCGTGGGCGGCAGCAGTTCGGCCGTCCGCAACGGCCTGCTCCCCGGCTTCCTGAAAGTGGAAGCCTCAACCAGCCTGGACGGCTGGGACGTGGGCGCCCATTTCGGCATGTATCCCGGCATCAATTCGGTCAATTATGCGGCCGGCGGCGGCGCCAACAGTGCCGGCAATCCCCGCGCGCTGCAAACCGCGGGCATCGACTTTCGCCAGACCTATCTGACCTTCGGTCGCGCCGGCTTCGGCGAGGTGAAGATCGGCCGCGACATCGGCCTGTTCCAGTCCGAATCGATCCTCAACGACATCACCCTGCTGTCGTCGGGCACACCTGCGGGCAATGTCGCCCCCTCCAACACGACGCTCGGTCGTATCGGCACCGGCTATATCTACACCGACTTCCAGCCGCAGATCACCTATACCACACCCAGTTTCAGCGGCTTCACCGCCAGTGTGGGCATATTCGAACCCTTGTCCTCGCTGACGGGGCCGGCCGAGACTAACAAGCAGCCGGGCTTCCAGGCGAAATTCGTCTATGACGGCAAGTTCGGTGACGTCGGCATCCGCCTGTGGGTGTCGGGCGTGACGCAGAAGCATAATGTCGATGCCGGGCCGGACTATACCGGCTGGGGCTGGGACGCAGGCGCGAAGGTCACGTTCGGGCCGGTCACGGTGGTCGGCACCTATTATGACGCATCGGGACTGGGCACCACCGCGCTCAACCTGTTCGACACTGATGGCCTGGGCAACAAGCGCGACAGCCACGGCTTTTACCTGCAGGGGTTGGCCACGTTCGGCAAATTCTCGGTCGGCGGCAGCTATGGCGAAAGCAATCTCGACTACGCCACTATCGCCGATGCGCTGGCCAATCCGACGCTGGTCGACAAGAATAGCAGTTGGGTCGGTCAGGTCCGCTACGGCCTCAACAGTTGGGTGACGCTGCTCGGCGAATATGTGAACAGCCGGTCGGAAGCGCATAACGGTAATCGGGCGACGTCGGACGCCATCGCGGCGGGAGCGATTCTCTTCTTCTGACGCGTCATGTGACCAAAGGACCAATGTCATGGGGCGGGGGCTGCATCCTAATAGGGTGCAGCCCCTTTCCATTTGCAAAAGGCATGGAAAATAAGGAGAGGGGCGTCGAGGGGATCGCCATGAAAATTTTCATTCTGCCCGCTATCTTGCTGTCCGTACCCACAGCCGCCTTGGCCCAGGCGCCCGATGATGCGCCGGGCGACTCATCGCAGATCATCGTCACCGGCGCGGGGTTGGACCTGCCGCCCGGCACGCCGGCTTACGGGTCGGTGGTGATCGACCGGCAGCGGCTGCTCGACAGCGCATCGGGGCGGATAGAAAGCGTGCTGGGCGATGTCGCGGGCTTCCAGCAATTCCGGCGGTCGGACAGCCGATCGTCAAACCCATCCAACCAGGGCGCGACCTTGCGCGCGCTGGGCGGCAATGCATCGAGCCGGACGTTGATGCTGCTCGACGGCGTGCCGATCGCCGATCCCTTCTTTGGCTATATCCCGTTCAGCGCGCTGGCGCCCGAACGCCTGTCCGTAGTCCGCGTCACCCGCGGCGGCGGCATCGGCGCCTTCGGCGCAGGTGCGGTCGCCGGGACGATCGAACTGGCCAGCGCGACGCGCGCGCAACTGCCCGATTTTTCCGCCAGCGCCTTCTATGGCAGCCGCGATTCGACCGAAGTCTCCGCCGGACTGACCCAGGATCTGGGCGGCGGCTATGTCTCGCTGTCGGGCCGCTGGGACCGGGGCGACGGATTCCAGACCACGCCCGGGGATCAGCGCGTCGCCGCCACCGTGCCGGCCGCCTATGACGGCTGGTCGACCAATCTCCGTGCGGTCGCCCCGATTGCCGCCACGTCGGAACTGCAATTCCGCGCGACCCTGTTCGAGGATAACCGCACGCTACGCTTCGCCGGGGCCGACAGCATGAGCCAGGGGCAGGACGCCAGCATCCGCTATATCAATCGCGGCGCGTGGCAGGTCGATGCGCTGGCCTATATCCAGGCGCGCAACTTCTCCAACATCGTCATCTCCTCGTCGACCTTCCGCAAATCGCTGGACCAGCGCAACACCCCCTCCACCGGCATCGGCGGCAAGATCGAGATCCGGCCGCCGGTCGGCCCGGACCATGTGCTGCGGCTGGGCGTCGATACGCGCTTCGCCACCGGCGACATGTATGAGGACGCCTATAACGCCAATATTGCCACCAATCCGCGCACCTTCCTGCGCCATGCCGGCGGCGACCAGTGGACGAGCGGCATCTTTGCCGAGGATGACTGGACGATCGGGAAGCTGATCCTGACCGGCGGCGTGCGGGGCGATCGCTGGTCGATCCGCAATGGCTTCTACAAGGAGGTCAATGCCACCACGAGCGCCGTGTCCAAGGATTTCGGCTATGCCGACCGGTCCGCCTGGGAAATGTCCGGCCGGGTCGGCGCGCTCTATCATGCGAGCGACGCGATCGCGCTGCGGGCGGCCGCCTATAGCGGCTTCCGCCTGCCGACGCTCAATGAACTTTACCGGCCGTTCGTCGTCTTTCCGGTCACCACGCGCGCCAACGAAGCACTCAAGCCGGAAAAATTGAAAGGCGCCGAAGCCGGCATCGATCTGACCCCGGCCAAGGGCGTCATCGTGTCCGCCACCGCTTTCTACAATCGGCTGGACGACGCCATTGCCAATGTCACCATTTCAGCGGACGGGAACACGCGCCAGCGCCAGAATGTGAATCGCGTCGTGGCGAAGGGCATCGAACTCACGGCCAGCGCCCATGTCGATGATTTTAGCGTCTCTGCTTCCTATGCTTATAGCCACAGCATTGTGCACGCGCCGGGTGCGCTATTCGACGGATTGTCCCCTGCTCAGACGCCGCGCCACGCCGCCAGCGGAACAATAGCATGGGCGCCGGCCCATGGTCCGTCATTATCGACGACATTGCGTTATACATCCAAGCAATATGAGGACGATCTGCACAAAGACGTGCTGCCCGACGCCATCACCTTCGACGCCATCGCGCGCCTGCCGATCGGCCATGGCGTCAGTCTGGTGGCGCGGGGCGAAAATCTGTTCGATGAACGGGTCGTTACGCGGCAGGTGACGACCAACGGCATCCCGTCCACAGACCTGGGTACGCCGCGCACGCTGTGGATCGGCGTCAGCTTCGGGGGCTGACACGATTCGGGCGATCCTGCTCCCCACGGCTTTACTGTTGGCAAACCTGGTCGCCTTCGCCCTCTTTAGCATGGACAAGCGGCGCGCCCGGCTGGGGCTGCGCCGCTTGTCCGAACGCACGCTGCTCTTATGGGCGCTGGCGGGCGGGTCGGCGGGTGCGCTCGTCGGTCGGCGGCTGTTTCGCCACAAGACGCGCAAGCAGCCCTTCTCGACCCTGTTGTGGCTGATCGTCGCGGCGCAGGCGATGGCGGCCGCCGCCTGGGCAATGCGTTGATCGTCGGATGTCCGGGGGAGAAATGGTGCTGCCGGTGAGGATTGAACTCACGACCTCAGCCTTACCAAGGATGCGCTCTACCACTGAGCTACGGCAGCACTCTATTTCTGTCCCGAGGCGCCGTTCGCGCTTCGGAGGCCGGGCCTATGGCCGCCCCCCGGCCCGATGTCAAGGCGGGTTGCGGCCGAGTACGCATTTTGCTTAAGCCCGTGGCATGGCTGAAACGCAGGACGAGAAAAAGACAAGGCTGGCGCAGGCGCTGCGCGACAATCTGCGCCGGCGCAAGGCCCAGACGCGCGAGGCTTCGCGGGAGGGCGCAACGCCGCCTCCCGCCGAAGACCCCAAGGACTGATGCTTAGAGCGGCGCGCAGGCGGCCTTCAGCCAGACCAGCGCATCGCCCTCCAGTTGCGGGCCGACCAAGTCCAGCACCGCTGCATGATAGGCGTCGATCCAGGCGCGCTCCTCGCTGCTCAGCAGGTCGATGGAGATGAGGGCGCGGTCGATCGGCGCGAAGGTCAGCGTCTCGAAACCGAGCATGGCCTTTTCCGCGCCGGGCACCTTGCGTTCCTCGGCCAGCACCAGATTCTCGATGCGGATGCCATATTCGCCAGTCTTGTAATAACCCGGCTCGTTGGAGAGGATCATGCCCGCGACCAGCGGCTCGTCCCCGCCGCCGAAGGTGGCGATACGCTGAGGCCCTTCATGCACCGACAGGAAGCTGCCGACGCCATGGCCGGTGCCATGGGCATAATCCAGACCTTCGGCCCAGAGATATTGCCGCGCCAGCACATCGAGCTGGCCGCCCCGCGTCCCCTTCGGAAAGATGGCGCGGGCGAGCGCGACATGGCCCTTGAGGACCAGGGTGAAGCGGCGGCGCATTTCGTCGGTCGGCGTGCCGATCGCCAGGGTGCGGGTGACGTCGGTGGTGCCGTCGCGATACTGTCCGCCCGAATCGACCAGATAGAGGCTGTTCAGCTCGATCGGGCGATTGGTCTTTTCCTCGGCGCGATAATGGACGACGGCGCCGTTCGGCCCCGCGCCGCTGATCGTGTCGAAGGACAGGTCCTCCAGCAGGCCGGTCTCCTTGCGGAATGCCTCCAGCCGGTCGGACGCAGACAGTTCGGTCAGGCCGCCCTTGGGCGCTTCGACCGAAACCCAATGCAGGAAGCGGCTGAGCGCCGCGCCGTCGCGTGCCTGTGCAGCTTTATGCCCCGCAATTTCGATGTCGTTCTTGATCGCCTTGGGTAGCACGGCCGGATCGCGCAGCGACAGCACGGTCGCGCCGCCTTGGTCCAGCCCGGTGAAGATCGCGGCCACCGCCCGCTCGGGGTCGGCGACGACGGTCTTGCCGGCGAAATCCTGGAGCGCAGCGGCGAAGGTCTCACCGTCCAGGACACGCACCGCATTGCCCAGATGTTGAGCGACGGCCTCGTCCATTTTTTCCGGGGCGACGTAGAGGTCGGCGGTCGCGTCGGCATGGACGATGGCATAGGCGAGCGCGACCGGCGTGCGATCCACATCCTTGCCCCGGATGTTGAAGGTCCAGGCGATCGAATCGAGGGCGGAGAGGACGACGGCGTCGGCCTTTTTCGACACCAGCCAGTCGGCCATGGCGGCGCGTTTCTCCGCAGCCGACCGGCCGGCGAAGCGGTCGCCATGGACAACCAGCTTGGCGTCGCTGCGCGCGGGCCGATCGGGCCAGACGGCGTCGACCGGGTTGGTGTCCACCGCCACCAGTTCCGCGCCCTTCTCGGCCAGCGCCTGCGTCGCCTGTTCCACCCAGGCGCGCGTGTGGAGCCAGGGATCGTAGCCGATCCGCGCGCCCTGGCCGGCATGATCCTTCAGCCAGGCGGCGATGGAGGTCTGCGGCACGCTTTCATATTGCCAATGGGCGCCGTCCACCTGCTCGCGTACTTGCAGCGTATAGCGGCCGTCGACGAAGATCGCGGCTTCCTGCGGCAGCACCACGGCGCTGCCTGCCGACCCCTGGAATCCGGTCAGCCAGGCGAGCCGCTGCGCATAGGCGCCGACATATTCGCTCATATGCTCGTCGGTCAGCGGCACCACGAAACCATCGAGCTTCTGGCGCACCAGTTGCGCGCGCAGGGCCTTCAGGCGGTCTTCATAACTGGACATCACAATTCCCTTGGATCATGTCGGGCCTCTTGCGTCGGCCATAATGCCGACAACATAGAGGGGCGAGCGCGCTTATTCCAGCGCATGACCCCGTCTGGACCATGGATAGTTAATGACCGATCAAATGCAGCCCCCTCTTCTGCCCCCCGTCGCCGAGCGCCGTCCGCACAGCGTCACGCATCATGGCGTCACGGTGGACGATCCCTGGGCATGGCTGCGCGATCCCAATTATCCCGACGTCCAGGACAAGGATGTGCTGGCCTATCTGGAGGCGGAGAACGGATGGTTCGACGGCGCGATGGCGCCGCACAAGCCGCTGCTCGACACGCTGTTCGCCGAGATGAAGGGGCGCATCAAGGAAGACGACCAGTCGGTGCCGCAGAAGGATGGCGACTATGTCTATTGGCGCGCATTCGAAACGGGCGCGCAATATCGCAAATGGTATCGCAGGCCCGTTGCCGGTGGCGACGACCAGTTGATCCTGGACGAACCCGCTCTGGCGGAGGGGCATGACTATTTCCGGCTGGGCGCGATGTCGGTCAGCCCTGATGGCCGCTATCTCGCCTATGCGATCGACACCAATGGCTCGGAACGGTTCGAGGCGCGGATCAAGGACCTGTTCAGCGGCGAGATTCTGCCGGAAGTCATCCCCGACACGCTGTCGTCGCTGGTGTGGACGGCGGACAGCAAGGGGCTGCTCTATGGCCTGGCGAACGAGAATTGGCGGACCGACAATGCGAGGCTGCACTGGCTGGGCCAGGATGTCGCGAGCGACGTCGAGCTGTTCCATGAGGATGACGAGGGGTTCCGCGTCTCGATCGGCCTCACCTCCTCGGAAAAATATATCGTCATCGCGACCGGCGACCATGTGACCAGCGAAGCCTGGCTGATTCCGTCGGATGATCCCACGGCCACGCCGCTACTGGTCGCGGCGCGCCAGCCCGGCCGCGAATATGATGTCGATGAGCATGAGGGCACGCTCTACATCAAGACCAACGACAACCATCCCAATTTCCGGCTGGTGAAGGCGACGCTGGACGCGCCCGACCGGTGGGAGGAAGTGATCGCGCCCGACGCGCATTTCTACTTGACCGACTTCACCCTGTTCAAGAACTTCTACGTCACGGAAGGGCGGCAGGATGGGCTCGACCAGATCGAGCTGCGCGATTACGCAACGCATATACCCAAGCGCATCCCCTTCCCCGAAGCGAGCTATTCCGCGTCGCTGGACGACAATCCCGAATATGATGTGACCAAACTGCGCATCGGTTATGAATCGATGGTCACGCCCGACACCATCTATGATTATGATCTGGCGACCGGCGCGCTCGATATCCTGAAGATGCAGGAGATCCCGTCGGGCTATGACGCCAGCCGCTACGCCACCGAACGGCTGATGATCGCGGCGCGGGATGGCACGCAGATCCCGGTGTCGATCGTCTACCCCGCCGACATGCCCCGCGACGGCAGCGCGCCGCTGCATCTCTATGGCTATGGCGCCTATGGGCTGGCGATGGAGCCGGGCTTTTCCACCAGCCGGCTGTCGCTGCTCGATCGCGGCTTCGCCTTTGCGCTGGCGCATATTCGCGGCGGCGATGATCTGGGTCAGCAATGGTATCTGGACGGGAAGCTGGACAAGCGGGTCAACACGTTCACCGACTTCGTGGACGTGGCGAAGGGGCTGATCGACCTGGGCTATACATCCAAGGGCCGGATCAGCATTTCGGGCGGGTCGGCCGGTGGCGAGTTGATGGGCGCGGTGGTCAATAGCGATCCCGACCTGTGGGGCGCGGTGGTGGCGCATGTGCCCTTCGTTGACGTGCTCAACACCATGCTGGACGAAACGCTTCCCTTAACGCCGGGCGAGTGGCCCGAATGGGGCAATCCGATCGAGGACGAGGCCGCGTTCCATACGATCCAATCCTACGACCCCTATACTCATGTCAGCGCGCAGGCCTATCCGCCGCTGATGGTGACGGCCGGGCTGAACGACCCGCGCGTCACCTATTGGGAGCCGGCGAAGTGGGTGGCGAAGCTGCGCGCGACCAAGACGGACGACAATATCTTGCTGCTCAAGACCAATATGGGTGCAGGCCATGGCGGCAAATCGGGGCGGTTCGAAAGCCTGCACGAGACGGCCGAAGAGTTCGCCTTCATCCTGTGGCAATTGGGCATCGAGGGGTGAAGGCAACGCCTTTCTTCCGGTCGGGTTGAGCCTGTCGCAGCCCGGCACTTTCTTCAAGGATGGCCTGCGACAGGCTCAATGCGAACGGAGTGAGGTTATGGCGTCCAGTTTCACCAAGTCCTTCACCGCATTACCCGAACATATCGATGTTCTGGGCCATGTGAACAATGCCGTCTGGGTCCAGTGGATGGAGCAGGTGTCGGTCGAACATTGGATGACGCACGCCCTGCCCGCCCATGTCGACGCCTATATCTGGGTCGTGACCCGGCATGAGGTGGATTATCGCGGCAATGTGACCGAAGGCGAGACCGTGACGGCGCGGACCTGGATTCCCGATCCGCCGCGCGGCGCGCGTTTCGACCGGTTGATCGAATTCATCGGGCCGGATGGCAAGGTGAAGGTCGCCGCCCGATCGACCTGGGCGATGATAGACAAGGAAACGGCAAGATTGATGCGAGTGCCTGCTGAAGTGGCAGCACCTTTCCTGAACCTCAGATAAAGGAACTACTGAAAAGACCGGGACGTTTCTCCGCCCGTCATGCACAATGACAGGAGAATAAAATGCATAATCATTTCGGGTCCACCCTGCGTGGTTTTCTTGCCGCGTCCGCCCTTGTCCTGACGGCTACTCCCGCTTTCGCCGGTGACGAGGAACGGGCACTTGCTGCGATCGCGCAGGCCCAGGGCAAGATCAACGCCGCCCAGCGCCTGCCCACCACCAATCCCGCCACGCCTGAACTGCTGGCCAAAGCGCAGTCATCGCTGCGGCTGGCCCAGGAAAGCTACAAGAGCGGCAAGGAACAGGCCGCAATCAAGTCTGCCGTCGAGGCGCAGCAATATGCCGACACGATGATCGGCGAGAGCCAGCAGCAATCCAATATGGACGCGCAGGCGCAGGCGCAGGCGACCGTCGATGCCCAGGCCGAGGCCGGCGCCGCCAATGCCCGCGCCGACGCCGCAGAGCGGGCAGCCGCCTCTGCCGCCGCCGATGCCCAGGCAGCGCGCAACGCCGCCGCCCTCGCCGCGGCTACGCCGGCCACCACCACCGTGACGACCGAAACGGTCAAGCCGGCCGCAGCGCGGAGTACCGCGCCCAGACGCAAGGTCGTGCGCAAGACGACCACCACCACGCCCCGCACCTCGGTGGCCGAACGAACGACGACCACGGTCACCACACATAATTGACCGGCAGAACCGACCTGATGACGCCCTCTCGATCAAAGGATCAGGAGGGCGTCACGACCTCGAACATATCCGCGATGCCCGGCTCGCTTGGCATCGTCTCCCGCTCCGCCGCCTGACGCGCCCACATGAGCGCATAAAGACCGTCGGCCCGGACCAGATCGGCATGGCGGCCGCGTTCCACGATCACGCCCTTGTCGAGCACGATGATCTCGTCCGCATCGACCACGGTCGAGAGGCGATGAGCCACCACCAGAGTCGTGCGCTGACGACTGATGTCGCGCAATACGGTCTGGATTTCCGTTTCGGTACGGCTGTCGAGCGCGCTGGTCGCTTCGTCCAGCACCAGCACCGGCGGGTCTTTGAGCAAGGTGCGGGCGATCGCGACGCGCTGTTTCTCGCCGCCCGACAATTTGAGGCCGCGTTCGCCGACGCGGGTGTCATAGCCCTTGGGCAGGCTGAGGATGAAGTCGTGGATCGACGCCGCCTTCGCCGCGGCCTCTATCTCCTGCTGGGTCGCGCCTTCGCGGCCATAGCCGATATTATAGCCGACCGTGTCGTTGAACAGCACCATGTCCTGCGGCACGATGCCGATCGCGGCGCGCAGCGAATGCTGGGTGACCTGTGCGATGTCCTGCCCGTCGATCGACACCTGGCCTGACTGGATATCGTAGAAGCGGAACAGGATGCGGGCGATGGTGGACTTGCCCGCACCGGACGGGCCGACGATCGCCAACGTCTTGCCCGCCGGCACGGTGAAGCTGACATCGTGCAGGATTTCGCGTTCCGGGTCGTAGCCGAAGCGGACATGATCGAAACGGACAGCGCCGCCATGGGCTTGCAGATCGCGGGCACCCTGCGCGTCGGCGATCTCCTGCGGCGTGTCGATCAGCTTGTACATCGCCTCCATGTCGATCAACCCCTGGCGGATGGTGCGATAGACCATGCCGAGCAGGTCGAGCGGGCGGAAAAGCTGCGACAAAAGCGTATTGACCAGCACCACGTCGCCGGTGGTGAACTGCCCGCGGCTCCAGCCCCAGACGGTATAGGCCATGGCCCCTGCCATCATCAGGTTGGTGATGAGCGACTGGCCGATATTGAGCCAGGCGAGACTGTTCTCGCTCTTGACCGCCGCCTGGGCATAGCGGCGCATCGCCGTGCCGTAGCGGGTGGCTTCGCGCTGTTCGGCGCCGAAATATTTGACCGTCTCGAAATTGAGCAGGCTGTCGACGGCATGGGCGACGGCATTGGTGTCCATATCCACCATGTCGCGGCGCAACTGGTTGCGCCATTCGGTGACGGTGCGGGTGAAGCCGATGTAGAGCGCCACCATGACCACGGTCGCGACGACCAGACCGGGGCCGAACTTGACGAAGAAGATGACGCAGACCGCAGCCAGTTCCAGCACGGTCGGCGCGATGTTGAACAGCAGGAAATAGAGCATCGTGTCGATGCTCTTGGTCCCGCGCTCCACGATCTTGGTGACGGCGCCGGTGCGGCGGTCAAGGTGGAAGCGCAGCGACAGGCGATGGAGATGCACGAACACATCGTCCGCCAGCCGCCGCCCTGCCTCCTGCCCGACCTTTTCGAATACGGCGTTGCGCAGATTGTCGAACAGGACGCTGCCGAAACGCGCCCCGGCATAGACCGCGACCAGCGCCATGGCGAGACCGACGGTCGGCTCCAGTCCCGGCGCCATCCGGTCGATCGCGGCCTTGTAGGCAAAGGGCATGGCGAGGCTGACGACCTTCGCCAGCAAGACCAGCCCCATGGCGAGCGCCACCCGACGGCGCAGCGCGGCCGAATCTGCTGGCCAGAGATAGGGGAGGAAGCGGCGCAAGGTCGCCCAGATGGGCGGGATCGGCGCGGAGGAAGCGGTATCGGGGGGCATTGGCCGCATGTAGGCGCAATGGCGCGGCAATCCAATGGGATGATCCAGCCATCGGAACAGTACTGATCGCGCCCGCGCCGTGGCGGCAGGACGCGCTGTCGGAACAAAGCGACGCCTCCCCCCTTTTCCTTTGCGGCGACGCGGGGCATGGTGGGTGCATCGCGGCGCATCGCAGGAGGCAAGGCAGGCGCATGTTCGGGTCATTATGGAATCGGATTTTCGGAAACAAAGCCGATCGCCCGGAACCCAAAGCGCCGCAACCCGCGCTGGAGGCCAGTTACGACCCGGTCGCCGCGCTGCGCGATCTGGTGCGACGCGACGTCGCGGGCGGCTTTTTCGACGACGACGCGATATTGACCAATGCGAACGACATGTTCGAGGAGGAACTGCCCCGGCCGCTGCTGCGGGTCGAGGCGTCGGCGGCGTTGCGCGCGGCGCTGGCCGAGCATCGCGCCGCCGAACAGGGCTGGTCCGACACGACCGATTGCGACCGGCTGGATGCCGCTTTCGTCGCGCTGGAGGAACAGGGCGTGGTCGCGCGGCAGAATTTCACCTGCTGCGGCACATGCGGCGCGACCGAAATCTGGGACGAGATCGAGGCTGCGCAGGAGGAAGGCGTGGCGGTGGAGGGCTATGCCTTTTTCCACATGCAGGACACCGAGTCCGCCGTGGAAGGCCATGGCCTCTATCTGAACTATGGCGCGTGCGAACAGGGCGAGGATGGGGCGATCGCGATCGGCCATCGTATCGTCGCCGCGCTGGAAGCGCAGGGCCTGAGCACCGGATGGGACGGGCGGCTGGAGCAGCGGATCAGCGTGGCGCTGGACTGGAAGAAGCGGCGCGGCGTGCGGGTGCTGCAAGGCTGATTGCACGCCGCAGCCACATATGTAGGTGACAGGCCCAAGAGATAGGGCGAAGTTCACACCATTGTCGGGCTTTTCGGGTCGAAGCGCTCCCAAGGCGTCTGCAAGGCGCGCCCGAAGCGTCACCGACGCGCCCCCAAAGCGTCCCTTCCTATCGTCGGCCGGGCGACGCCTGCCCCATGATCGATGGATAATGGCCGGGCCATCAATTGGTCATGCAGCATCAGCGCCTCATCCCAGTTCCGGTCGAACTCCGTGCCCGCTAGGCGGCGGCGGAGACGATGCGCGCTGGACGGCGACAGGCCCACCGCGCACGCGGCATGGCGCACGCTGCCGGTCTGTAGCAAGGTGCCGAGAAAGGACGCCTGCAACGCGGGCGTCCAGCGGGCGCGGCGTTTTGGGGCGGGGCCGGCGGGCGGATTGGGGAGAGGCTGCTGTTCCATCCATCAGGATGGATCAGAGGATTTCCTAATAGGAAAGGGCTGATGCAGCGGGGGCGAGATGCTGACGGAACCAGTCGGCGAGGTCTTCTTCGGAGAGGGTGCCGGCGGCCAGTTCGAGGAATGCGACGACCAGTTCGGCGTCGGTCGCATTCAGGCTATGGCCGTTCAGGAGCAGGAAGGTTTCGCTAACTACCGCAGCGATCCGCTTGTTGCCATCGACGAAGGGATGATTACGGGCGAGGCCATAGGCATAGGCGGCGGCCAGAGCAGCGGCGTCCGGATCGCCATAAGCTGCAAGATTTTCTGCCCGGGCCATCGCGCTTTCAAACAGGCCACGATCGCGCAGGGCATCGCCACCCCCGCCATGTTCGGCGATCTGTTCGGCATGGGCGGCCTCCGCCACGGCGAGCGTGACCCAGACCCAGTTCTGCCGCGCCATTATTTGGCGAGTTCGCGCAACGCCCGCTTGCGCCGGGCCATCACGTCGCGCGCCGCCGCCATCTGCGCGTCGAAGTCCGGTTCGGCAGCGGACAATTCGATCCCGCGGGGGGTGATGACGACGGAGAGACTATCCCCGGCGGCGGCGTTGAGATGGGCGAGCAACTCCTTGGGGAGGATGACCCCGGCGCTGTTGCCGATCTTCGTGATTTTGAGGGGCATGTTCATACGGGAGTTATAACATAAAGTTGTATCGTCGCCAAATGCCCCATGTCGAGGCTAGCCCGCTATTGGTGCATGGCCATAATAAGCGAAGATTTCCATCATTCGGTCAGCGCTGATCCCATGCTCCTGTGCAACAGCCAATGGATAATCGTCATCCATCACCCAAAGGAGTGGGCGCTTCCTGCCGGGCCGAAGTTGAACCCATACACCGATAGCCTCATTCCCATCAAAGTCAGCCAACCGATTGCAGAGCCAGCCACTCCACAATTCCTCCTGCGAAGGATGGATTGAATCAAAGCCTTCTATATATTTTTCAAAGTTTTGCCGTGAGAGCGTGGACCAGCAGCCAAAGCCGAAATCGTCACACATGCCCTGCACGGGGATAGTCAATATGCAACGGACGAAGAAATGCTCGCCGTTCAGCACGCAAAAATCCTCGGACAGAAAATCGCCGTCCATTCTCAACGCGCCATTCGGTTCATATTCGGGAACATGGGGCCATGGATCGGGCGCGTGCGCTGCTAAGTCGAACGGCCAACGATGTTCCTGATCGCACGAGCCACAGAGCCAGCGCCCCTTCTGCAATTGTTCAGATGACGTCGAAGCGCGAGCGAGGCGCAGAATATTCCACATATGCTGCGCCCAGTTCGGCATCAATCATGCTCCCTGCCGCCAGCACCCATATAGAGCTCGCTGCCGCTGTCCTTGAAGACCTTGCTCATCTCTTCCATGCCCTTGAGCGCGGCGGCCTTGCTGGCGGCGGCGGTTTCTGCGCCGGTGGGGCCGGTGGCGATGAAGCCTTCGACATTCTGGTTCTGCTTGGCGGCGAAGTCGCGGACGTCCTGGCTGATCTGCATCGAGCAGAATTTGGGGCCGCACATCGAGCAGAAATGCGCGCTTTTCGCGCCTTCGGCGGGGAGCGTCTGATCGTGATATTGTTCCGCCGTTTCGGGATCGAGCGACAGGTTGAACTGGTCGCGCCAGCGGAATTCGAAGCGGGCGCGGCTGAGCGCGTCGTCGCGGACCCTGGCGGCGGGGTGGCCCTTGGCCAGATCGGCGGCATGGGCGGCGAGCTTGTAGGTGACGACGCCGACCTTCACATCGTCGCGGTCGGGCAGGCCCAGATGCTCCTTGGGCGTGACGTAGCAGAGCATCGCCGTGCCGTACCAGCCGATCTGCGCCGCGCCGATGCCGCTGGTGATGTGGTCATAACCCGGTGCGATGTCGGTGGTGAGCGGCCCCAATGTGTAGAAGGGCGCTTCGCCGCAGACCTGGAGCTGCTTTTCCATATTCTCCTTGATCTTGTGCATCGGCACATGGCCCGGCCCTTCGATCATGACCTGCACATCCTGTTTCCAGGCGCGGTGGGTCAGTTCGCCCAGCGTGTAGAGTTCGGAGAATTGCGCTTCGTCATTGGCGTCGGCGATCGATCCGGGGCGCAGGCCGTCGCCCAAGGAATAGGCGATGTCATAGGCCTTCATGATCTCCGTGATCTCGTCGAAATGCTCGTAGAGGAAGCTTTCCTTGTGATGGGCGAGGCACCATTTCGCCATGATGGAGCCGCCGCGCGAGACGATGCCGGTCACGCGCCTGGCCGCCATCGGGATATAGGCGAGGCGCACGCCCGCATGGATGGTGAAATAATCGACGCCCTGCTCGGCCTGCTCGATCAGCGTGTCGCGGAAAATGTCCCATGTCAGGTCTTCGGCGACGCCACCGACCTTTTCCAGCGCCTGATAGATGGGGACGGTGCCGATCGGGACGGGCGAGTTGCGCAGGATCCATTCGCGCGTGTCGTGGATGTTGCGCCCGGTGCTGAGGTCCATGACGGTATCCGCGCCCCAGCGGATCGACCAGACCAGCTTGTCGACTTCGCTCGCCACGTCGGACGCGACGGCGCTGTTGCCGATATTGGCGTTGATCTTGACCAGGAAATTGCGGCCGATCGCCATCGGTTCGGATTCGGGATGGTTGATGTTGTTGGGGATGATGGCGCGGCCGCGGGCGATTTCGTCGCGGACGAATTCGGGCGTCACATAATCGGGGATGGACGCGCCGAAGCTTTCGCCGTCGCGGACATAGGAAGCGAGGCGGGCGCGGCCCAGATTCTCCCGTTCCGCCACATATTCCATTTCCGGCGTGATGATGCCGCGGCGGGCATAGTGCATCTGGGAGACGTTGGCGCCGGCCCTGGCGCGCAGGGGGCGCTTCACGACGTTCGGGAAGGGCTGGACGCGTCCATTTCTGGATTCCGGCACCGTCGAGACTGTGCCGGTGGCGCTGCGATCCGGGCCTTTGAGGCCATTATCCTCCGGTTTGATGGCGCGGGCGTCATATTCCTCGACATCGCCGCGGGCCATGATCCAGTCGCGCCGCAACTGGGGCAGTCCCGCCATGATGTCGATGCGGACATCGGGATCGCTATAGGGGCCGGACGTGTCGTAGACGCGCACCGGCGGCTCGCCGCTGCCCGGCTCCAGATGGATTTCGCGCATCGCGACCTTCAGCGGGCCGACATGGATCTTCTTCGACCCCCGGATGGGGCCGGTGGTGACTTTCATAGCGGCCTGCCGGCCGGTGGAGCCTTCGGCTTCGGGCATTTCGGTGCGGGCGGCGACATCTGCCATGAGGATACCTTTCAGACGGAAAGTGTGGCGCGGCCGGTGAGGCCCGCAAGGAAGAGGAGAAGGCCGAGTATCAGGGCGATCAGCGCCCAGGTGCGGATGAAATTCGTCGACCAGTGGCCGATGCGGATCAGCGGACCGGGTACGGCCAGCAAGGTCGCGCCTTCGATCAGGGCGACATAGCCGATCAGGCTGACGATAATGGCGAGCGGGTCGGTCCAGATGCTGTGGATCAGCACCAGCGTGCCCCCGACGGCGAAGACGGCGAAGCCCAGCGCCACGACCAGCCCCGGCGACCGGTTGAGATCGTCCATCACCGCGCGCCAGCGCTGCGGACTGGCAAGCCCGCCCAGACCGATGACAATCATGTAGAGGCCGATAATTTCGGCCAGGCGCAGCGTCAGAACGGAAATCGTATCCATGGGCCGCCTCTCTTCGTCTCTTTTCAAGGACGCGGGGCGGGTGCGGTCTGCTGGTTACACAAGCCGTTCCCTCCCTACGCCGGTCTCAACCAGATCAGGTTCAACGGGTCGTGGCCACATCAGCCACCTCTCAACCGCCTGTGCGCGGTCCCCCGGGGATGCTGGACAGGGTAAGGACTAAACGGCACAAGGTCCAGCACCATATGTTCGATCACCTATCCTCCGACCGGCCTGGCCCCGATCTGTCCACCAAGGCTGGCCGCAAGGCGTGGCGGCACGAGATGCGGATGGTGGCGGTGCGGCCGCGCCGCTGGGGACTGTGGCTGCTGACGCTGGGTTTCCTGCTGGTGATGGCCCCTGCCGCCTTCGGCCTGCACAGCCTATGGGGCTGGTCGCCCAGTTTCATCGGGAGCCTGTTGATGCTGGCGGCGTTACCCCTGTTGATAGCGAGCGCGGTGTTGCGGGCGCGCTATATGAAGGGGCGATCGACTTTGCCGGGGGACAAGCACTGATGAAAAAGAGGATGATGCTGTTGGTGACTGCGGCTTTGTTGACCGGCGCCGGCGCGCCCCCTTCGCCTGTTTCGGCCCCTGCCCCGGCGGACGACCCGTTTCTATGGCTGGAGGATTGGACCGGCCCGCGCGCGATGCAATGGGTGGAGGCGGAGAATAAGGCGACGGTCGCGACCTTGCAGGGCGATCCGCGCTATGCCGGTTACTTCAAGGACGCGCTCGCGATCGCATCGGCCAAGGACCGGATCGCCATGCCGATGCTGATCCACGGCCGGGTCTATAATCTCTGGCGCGACGCCGATCATCCGCAGGGCATATGGCGCTATACCAGCGAGGCTGATTATGCGACCGACGCGCCGCGCTGGACGACGGTGCTGGACCTGGACGCGCTGTCGAAGGCCGATGGCAAGAAGTGGGTGTGGAAGGGCGCGTCCATCCTGGACCCCGACGAGCGGCTGGCGCTGATCCATTTGTCCGATGGCGGCGAGGATGCCGTGACCCTGCGCGAGTTCGATCTGGTGACCGGGCAGTTCGTGGAGGGCGGGTTCGCCATTCCCACCTCCAAACAGAATGAGGACTGGCTGGACAAGGACACGATCCTGCTCGCCCGCGATTGGGGCGCCGATGCGCAGGGGAGCAGCATGACGGCGTCGGGCTATCCCTTCGTGGTGAAGACATTGAAGCGCGGGCAGCCGTTGTCCGCCGCACAGGAAATCTATCGCGGCGCGCCCAGCGATCAGGTCGGGACGTTTCCCATGATCCTGTCGGATGGCGCGGGTAATCGTGCCGCTTTCCTCTATCGCGGCGTCACCTTCTTCGGCAACGAAACCTATCTCGTCACCGCCGATGGCGTGAAGAAGCTCCCCCTGCCGGCCAAGAGCCAGTTGCAGGGCATGGTACAGGGTCAGGTGCTGATCCAGACCAGTCAGGACTGGGCCAGTGGCGGCGTGACCGTACCGACGGGATCGCTGGCAGCGGTGCCGTTGAAGGCGCTGCAATCCGGCGAGACATTGAAGCCGCAGATTCTATTCGCGCCCAATGCGCGCCAGTCGATCGATGGCGTGGCTGCGACAAAGGATCGGGTGATCCTGGCTATCAACGACAATGTGCGCGGGCGGGTGCTGGTGCTTTCGCCCGGAACGAGCAGCGGTGCGAGCGGCTGGACGACGACGCCGGTGACGTTGCCGGACAATGCGACCATATCGATCGCGAGCGCGACCGACAAAAGCGATATGGCCTATCTGTCGGTGGCGGGTTTCCTGGCACCGACCACTTTGTGGACGCTGGACGCCGCCAATCCGAAGCCGCGACAGGTGAAGGCGATGCCCGCGCGCTTCGACGCCGCCGGGCTGGTGGTGGATCAGTTCGAAGCGACGTCGACCGACGGGACGAAAATTCCCTATTTCATCGTCCATCGCAAAGGCATGAAGCCTGACGGTTCGACGCCCACGATCATGACGGCCTATGGCGGCTTCGAAATACCGATGACGCCCAGCTATGCGGCGATCACCGGTAAGCTGTGGCTGGAGCGGGGCAATAGCTTCGTGCTGGCGAATATCCGGGGTGGCGGCGAGTTCGGCCCGGCCTGGCATGAGGCGGGGCTGAAGACCAAGCGGCAGATCATCTATGATGATTTCGCGGCCGTAGCGCAGGACATCTTCGCCCGAAAGCTGTCGTCGCCCCGGCGGTTCGGCATTTATGGCGGGTCCAATGGCGGGCTGCTGATGGGGGTCGAGTTCAACCAGCATCCAGACCTGTGGAACGCCGTGACTATCCAGGTGCCGCTGCTCGACATGATCCGGTATGAGCAAATTGCAGCGGGCGCGTCCTGGGTGGACGAATATGGCAGCGTATCCGTGCCGGAGGAAAAGGCGTTTCTGGAGACGATTTCGCCTTATGCGAATATCCGGCGGGGCGTGAAATATCCCACGCCCTATATCTGGACGACGACCAAGGATGACCGGGTCGGGCCGCAACATGCGCGCAAGTTCGCGGCGCGGCTGAAGGATTATGGGCTGCCCTATTATTTCTATGAGGATACGGCAGGCGGCCATGCGGGCGACGCGGATATCGCGCAGGGCGCGCGGTTGCAGGCGATGCAGATGGTGTATTTCAGTCGACAGTTGGAAGGCGCCGATCGGTGACATAGAGT